>JASUSX010000127.1 GCA_030445875.1 Clostridia bacterium | reverse complement strand
CCACCTTCGCCGGTTGCTGGCGCCCCAGTTCGGTTACCACCTGGCGGGAAGCCTTGCTTTCCCTGGCCACCATGTTCAGGACCGTTTCCCTGGCGTCACAGCAGACGGCGGCATGGGGTTCGCAGGCAAAGTCTTTAACCCCCTCGCTCAACCAGTGGTAACGGCGGGCCATGCGCGTCATTTCATTCATCCCCTGCTGCACTACGGCCCAGCGGCCGTCAAAGGTAAAGATAAAGACATGGTGGTAAAGTTGGTAGCCGTCCTGGAGGGCAGTGTTGTCGACTTTGGCCGCCATGCGGCTGGCGTAAACCAGTTCCACCGGTTGCAAGGCAGCTAGAGCCAGCCTGTCGGCCGCCGTTTCAATCTCCCGTGGGGTCTGGCGAGAGGTACGGCCTTTGCCGCCGGCGATGACGAAGCCCAGGTCCTTCTCCCGGCCGCGTAACCCCTCCTTGAGGGCGCCGCACAGGGTGGTAGTTAAACCCGAGGAGTGCCAGTCAAAACCCAGGACGCAGCCGAAGGCCTGGAACCAGTAAGGGTCACTCAGGCGCCGCAAAACCTCGGCCGGGCCGAATTCCCGGGCAATAACCTCCAGGATAGCCGGCCCCAGGCGCTGCATGCGTGCAAAGAGCCAGGGCGGGCAATGCCCCCCGTGCAGGGGCAGGCTGGCCGTACCGGTACGCATGGAGTTCACCCCTCCAAAAATAGGATTCTAGCAAAAATTGTTGTCGCCGGAACCACCCCACCATCCAGGCTACTATATTTTCAGATTCCTTTTCCGCTTACCCGGCTGCCGGCTCCGGGGCCAGGTCGACAAACTTGGTAAACTCGGGCAAAAAGGCCATTTCCACTGTACCCACCGGGCCGTTGCGGTGCTTGGCCACGATAACCTCAGCGATGCCCTTTTTGTCAGTATCCGGGTCGTAATACTGGGGCCGGTAGAGGAAAATAATTACGTCGGCGTCAGCCTCAATCGCGCCGCTCTCCAGCAGGTCGGCCATGACCGGGCGCTTGTCCTGGCGCTGTTCCACCCCCCGGTTTAACTGGGAGAGGACCATAACCGGTACATTCAATTCCCGCGCCAGGGCCTTCATGGCCCGGGAGATGAGGGCGATCTCCTGCTGGCGGCTATCCACCCGGCGGTGGGCTTGCATGAGCTGCAGGTAGTCGACCATTACCAATCCCAGACCGTTTTCCACCTGCAGCCGCCTGGCCTTGGCCCGCACCTCCAGGGCGGAGATGGCCGGGGTATCGTCGATATAGATGGGGGCCTCCCCCAGGATGCCGGCGGCATTGACCAGGCGTGCCCAGTCATCTTCGCTGAGATAGCCTGTCCGCAAGCGATGCTGCTCCACCATGGCTTCGGCGGCCAGCATCCGCTGTACCAGCTGTTCCCGGGACATCTCCAGGCTGAAGATGGCCACCGGCAACTTTTGTTTAACCGCCACCTGCTGGGCAATATTGAGGCAAAAGGAGGTCTTGCCCATGCCCGGCCGGGCGGCGCAGATAATGAGGTCGGAGGGCTGCAGGCCGGAGAGCAACCGGTCCAGGTCGTGGAAAGTAGGTACCCCCGTCACCTCGCCCTTATGGGCGCTCAGGCGCTCCAGTTGCTCAAAGGCCTGCAGCAAGAGCTCCTTAATGGGTACAAAACCGCTGCGACGGCGGCCGCCCGCCAGCTCGAAGATCAAGCGCTCCGCCTCGTCTAAAATCTGGTCCACTTCCCCGGCCTCGCTTAAGGCCAGCTCGGTAATACGGCCGGCAACCCGGACCAGGGAACGTAAGGTCGCCTTCTCCGCCACCAGGCGGGCATAATAGCCGGCGTTGGCCACGCTGGGCACATCCCCGGTGAGGGAGGTTAGATAGGCGGCCCCGCCCACCACCTCCAGATGCCCCTGGCGGCGTAGCTCTTCCGTCACCGTCAGTAAATCCACGGCCTCGCTGCGCTCATTGAGGTCCAGGATAGCCCGATAAATCAGCCGGTGGGCTTCCCGGTAAAAATCTTCGACCTTCAGGGTTTCCAGGACGGAAAGCAATGCCTCCCGGTCCAGCATGATAGCCCCCAGGACCGACTGCTCGGCTTCCAGGCTCTGGGGAGGCAGTTTTTCCAATTCCTCTACCATATCTTTCAGGCTCCCACCCGGGAGCGCCGCCGGCCTTTGGCCCTGGCCGGCACCAGCAGCAGGCAATCGAGGGCTTCCGCCACTGTAGCCACGGGCTTGATCTCAATGCCTTTGAGGCTGGCCGGTACTTCTGCGGCGTTTTCCGCCGGGATTAAAACTGTCTTCATCCCGGCCTGCTTGGCGCCGTAGATCTTCTCCAACACCCCGCCAACCGGTTTCACTTTGCCCTGGATGGAGATCTCACCGGTCACCGCCACATCCTGGCGCACCGGCCGCTCCTGGATGGCGCTGATAATGGCCGCGGTAATAGCCAGGCCGGCCGAGGGACCGTCAATATTGGCCCCCCCAACGATATTGACATGGACGTCATAGTTATACAGATCCTCGCCCGTTAAAAGACGGAAAACCACGGCAGCGTTAAAGACGGAATCCCGGGCCATGCTCCCGGCTGTTTCGTTAAAGCGGATACTGCCTTTACCCGCCTCCCGGGCCGGAAAGGCCATGGCCTCTATCTCCAGCACCGAACCGACAAATCCGGCAACCGCCAAGCCCAGGACCCGCCCCACTTCCGGCGTCTCCCTGGCCTTGACAGTAATATAGGGGGTCAGGCGGGCACTTTGAATGACCTGCATGACATTCCCCGCTGTAATCAGCCGGCGCCGGCGGCCCTTTTTACGCTGCTGCTGGTAGAGGCTCAGGCCGTAGGCCTCGGCCAGGATATTGATCGCTTTCCGGCCTTCAATGGTATATTCCGAGATAATCTCCGGCACGGCCGGCTCCAGCTTTACCCCCAGCCTGCCAGCAGCCGCAGTAATAATGGCCTGGATATGGGCCGGGGTCAGGGGTTCGAAAAACACCTCGGCACAACGGGAGCGCAGGGCCGGGTTCAGTTCCTCCGGCTCCCTGGTAGTGGCCCCAATCAGGATAAAATCAGCCGGAGCCCCTTCCTGGAAGAGCTTTTTAATATAACGGGGTACACTGTCGTCGCCGGGATCGTAGTAGGAGGAATCGAACTCCACCCGTTTATCCTCCAGCACTTTCAGGAGCTTATTGAGCAACAGGGGATCCATCTCGCCAATCTCGTCAATGAAGAGGATACCGCCGTGGGCCTCGGTCACCAGGCCCAGCTTCGGTTCCGGCACCCCGCTCTCGGCCAGGTCCCGCCGCGCCCCCTGGTAGATGGGGTCATGGACTGACCCCAGCAGGGGGTTGGTCACTTCGCGGGGGTCCCAGCGCAGGGTCGTCCCGTCCACTTCCACAAAGGGGGCCCCCGCCTTAAAGGGGGAACTGTTTATTTTGCGGGCCTCTTCCAGGGCCAGGCGCGCCGCCGTTGTCTTCCCCACCCCCGGCGGGCCGTAGATAATCATATGCTGGGGAAAGGGGGAGGCGAGTTTGGCCAGCATGGCCTGGACAGCCTGGTCCTGGCCGATAATTTCCTCCAGGTGCCGCGGCCGCAGGGCCTCCAGGGCTGTACGGGAGAGATTCGTCCGGGACATCTTTTCCAGAATAGCCAGTTTTTTAAGGGTCTGGGCGTTCTCCGGCCCTTTACTCTCCTTCAACACCTGGCGGCGTAACTCCTGGATATACTCTTCGTGACGCTCCTGCATCCTTTCGGCGATACGCTGTTCCAGTTTTTCTTCCACCGTCCGCCGGGCGATGAAGTCGGCCAATTCCTCCTGCAAAGCTACCAGGATCTGCGGTATCTCTTCCTGGGCCGGCAGGCTATTAATGGTCGGATCCTCGTAGACCAGCTTCTCCAGGGCCAGGACCCTGGCCGCCAGGTCGTCGGAACGCATTAAATCTATGGCCTCCAGCTTGCTGGCCCTTAAAACCACTTTATCGGTACCGTAAATATCGCATAGTACACCATACAGGGCTGCCACCTGGCGGTCCAGTAAATGGCGTTCGCTGGTCAGCACCTGCAGTATCTCCTTTTCGTCATCAAGGGCAACCGTGTTATTATTAGCCATCTTTAACTCCCCTCTGCTACCACCTGTACCTGCAGGTGGGCCTGGACCTCTGGATGCAGCCGCAGGGTAACCTGATAGCTCCCCAGGGCTTTAATAGGTTCTTTAAGATCTATTTTACGTCTGTCAATATCCAGATGAAAAGAGTTTTTAATTGCCTGGGCTATTTCTTTATTGGTAACCGAACCAAAAAGTTTACCCTGCTCCCCGGACCGGGTGGCTATCCGTACCATGGCGCCGTTAAGCTGGCCGGCCTGGCGCCGGGCCTGTTCCAATTCCTGGCTCTTCTTCGCCTCCTGGCGCCGCTTTTCCCGGGTTAATTCTTTGATTCGCCCGCTGGTAGCCTCCACGGCCAGGCCCCGGGGCAGAAGGTAATTGCGGGCGTAACCCTCGGCTACGTCTACTAACGCGCCCCGGTTACCGAGTTTAGCTACATCCGCCGTTAAAATAACCTTCATCGTATCTCACTCTCCTTTACCCGCTACATGAGTACGCCGGTAACTTAAAAAAGGGTCGAATAAACCCAAGGTTATCAGGGAAATGAGGACTACAGGAAGATAAAAAAGGGCGAAAACCACCACGCCTACCCTTAATATAGGGGCCAGCCGGAGCTTATGGAATATAAAGGCCACCGCAGCCAGGCCGTTCCCAGCCAGCAAGGGTATATAGATGTAAAGGATATTCACTCCCACCCGGTGGGCTAAATCCAGGTGGTAGTAGTCGCCCAGTTGCCACAGCCCCAGGCCGGCAATGACCCCCCAGACGGCGTACCAAGGTAACTGCCAGAGCCGGAAGGGCAGCAATCCCTTTTCTAACAACCGCAGGCGTAACAGGATCCTCTGCGCTACCAGGTAGTTAACAAAGGCGGCCATAAGGGCAGCCGAGATCAAAATTCCTGGCAACAAGAGTTTGCTCAGGTCAATCATACTGGTCAGGGCAGCCTGGATCTGCTCCGGGGTCATCCCCTGCTGGCCCATACGCTCCAGGATCCCGGTACGGCGGTAAAACTCCAGGGTATAGTTAAAAGTAGCCTCCAGTTCCTGAAACAGCCCGCCCCAGGGCAGCCGCGTCAGTTTGGCGGTCAAGAAAAGGCTGAACAGGAGCGAAAGGAGGGCCACTGCCGCCCCGAGCATCAGCGTGGGGCCGGGGCGGGCTTTAATCTTAAAAAGGTAACCGTACATCAGCCCCAGGGCCGCAAACTGACTAAACAGCAGGGCCGCGTTGACCGGCCCGGTAAAGAGGGCTATGACCAGACCGGAGACAAAGGTCGCCATGACCCCCAGGCGTAAATCCTGGCGGACAATCAGGACGACGATGGGGACCGTCCAGATAATATTGGTTAGAAACTGGAAGAGGGGGATAAAATAGCCTGCAAGTACCAGCACTACCGTCAGGGCCGCCATCAGGGCCCCTTCCGCCAGGGCTGCTACCCTACCATGGGTCTGCATGAAATCTCCCCCAGTTGGTATTGATGGGGTTACTATATTTTATATTCGCTGGCCCGGCTGGCTTTCCCTGCCAGTTAATTAAAAAGAGGGAGCCGTATCTCTCCCTCCTTAAACCCAGCATATGCTATTCAGCCGTATACGGTAACAGGGCCAGGGCTCGCGCCCGTTTGATTGCCGTGGTAAGCTGGCGCTGGTGATGGGCACAGTTACCGGAGATACGCCGGGGCAAAATCTTACCCCTTTCGCTGATATAACGGCGAAGGCGGTTGATATCCTTGTAGTCTACCTGCTCAATTTTATCGACGCAGAAGCTACAAACCCGCCTCCGGGAGCGTTTCTTATCACGCCGCAAATCCAAGTCACCTCATCTTTCCGCTACCCCTGGTAGGGCAGCCTGGCAATTAAAAAGGAAGGTCGTCATCGCCCATCTCTATTTCCGTACCAATATCGTTAAAATCCCGGCTGTAGCCGTCGCTCCCCAGACCGGAGCTGCCGCCAGCACCGCCCGCCGTAGCGGCAGCGCCTGCTCCGCCAGAACCCTTCCCATCTTTGGGCCAGTCTAAAAAACGGACATCATCAGCTACCACATCGGTAACCTGGCGTTTCTGGCCCTCGGGGGTCTCATAGGAACGTGTCTGGAGTCGCCCTTCTATGGCCACCAGGCGGCCCTTGTTCAGGTGGTTGGC
>JASUSX010000126.1 GCA_030445875.1 Clostridia bacterium | reverse complement strand
TGGTTTCCCCATGACCCCTATCACCCGATTATGCGCTTTATTTACGAAATAACGGAGCCAGTCCTGGCCCCTTTTCGCCGCCTGATGCCGCGGACGAGCATACCCATTGACTTTTCCCCGCTCATTGCTGTCCTGGTACTGCAGCTGGTAGAACGCTTGCTCATTAGTTTTATTTTGCGCCTGGGATAGGAGGGGGTTACCCATGCTTACGCCCCTGGATATTAATAAAAAGGAATTTCACCGTTCTTTCCGGGGTTACAGCTGCGAAGAGGTCGATGAATTCCTGGAGCAGATCTTGAAGGATTACGGGCAGGCCTTCCGGGAGAACCAGGAACTGCGGGAGAAAAACCAGCGCCTGACGGAAGAACTGGAGCGCTACGCCCGTTTGGAACAAACCATCAAGGATGCCCTGGTCATGGCCCAGCAAACGGCTGACGAAATGCGCCAGAACGCCCAGCGGGAAGCAAGCCTCATCATCCAGGAGGCGGAACAGAAATCCCGGGAGATTTTAGACCAGGCACGCTCCGAGGCGGAGAAGATCGAGCGTTACCGGAACAGCCTCCAGGCCAGGACGGCAGCCTTCAAGCTGCGCCTGCGCTCCTTCCTCCAGGCCCAACTAGAACTCCTGGCTTCGGAAGAAGCGGCCGCTACGGCCGTTCCCGGTACTGATACGGACGGCGACCCCGGGCAGGTAGAAAAAACCACCGCCAGCCTTGATCCCGCCCCCTGATTACGGCTATAATTGGGACAACGCCCCCGCCAGCGAACCATGAAAATTTGCCTGGACATTAGGGCGGGGACATATCCCCACCAGAACCCTATTTGCGGAGGAGTCGACACGAAAGTGGATTATAGTAAAACCCTGAACCTACCCCGGACGGATTTCCCTATGCGGGCCAATCTCCCCCAGCGGGAACCCGAGATCCTCAAATTCTGGGAAGAACACGACATCTACCATCAGGTCCAGGAAGCCAATAAGGGTAAACCCAGGTTTATCCTCCATGACGGGCCGCCCTACGCCAACGGCCACCTCCACCTGGGCCATACCCTGAATAAAATCCTGAAGGACATCATCGTCAAATACCACTCCATGAACGGCTACGACGCCCCCTACGTCCCGGGGTGGGATACCCATGGCCTGCCCATCGAGCAACAGGCCATCAAAGACCTGGGTCTCAACCGCCATGCCATTGACGTGGTGGAGTTCCGCAACCGCTGCCGCGATTACGCCTTGAAATACGTCGCTATCCAGCGGGAAGAATTCAAACGCCTGGGGGTGAGGGGCGACTGGGAACACCCCTACCTTACCCTGGAGCCGGCCTACGAAGCCATCCAGATCGGCATCTTTGGCGAGATGGCCAAAAAGGGCTATATCTACAAGGGCTTGAAGCCCGTATACTGGTGCACCGACTGCGAGACCGCCCTGGCCGAAGCCGAGGTGGAGTACGGGGAGCGGCGTTCGCCGTCCATCTATGTTAAGTTTCCGGTAAAGGACAGCCGGGGCCTGTTTGCAGCGGCCGGGAGCTACGTGGTTATCTGGACGACGACCCCCTGGACCCTGCCGGCCAACGTGGCCATTGCCCTGCACCCGGACTTCAAGTACGTCCTGGTCCGGGCGGGGGAGGAATGTTACCTCATGGCAGAGGAACTCTACCGCCAGGTTCTGGAACTGGTGGGCATTAACGACTACCAGGTGGTAGCTACCTTTACCGGAACCGAGCTGGAAGGGGTTGTCTGCCGCAACCCCCTGCTGGAGCGGGATTCCGTCGTCATCCTGGGGGAACACGTCACCCTGGAGCAGGGTACCGGGTGTGTCCACACCGCCCCGGGCCATGGCCTGGAGGACTACGAAGTAGGTATGCGCTACCACCTCCCCGTCCTCTCGCCCCTGGACGACCAGGGCCGCTTCACGGCAGAAGGCGGCCAGTTCGCAGGGCTTTTCGTGGACGACGCCAATAAAGCCGTGGTCCAAGAGCTGGAGGCCAGGGGGGCGCTTCTTAAATTGGAATTTATCCAGCACCAGTACCCCCATTGCTGGCGTTGCAAACACCCCGTTATCTTCCGGGCTACCGAGCAGTGGTTCGCCTCCATCGACGGTTTCCGCCAGCAGGCCCTGGCCGCCATTAAAGGGGTAAAGTGGATCCCCGCCTGGGGCGAAGACCGCATTTATAATATGGTGGCCGAGCGCAGTGACTGGTGCATCTCCCGTCAGCGGACCTGGGGCGTACCCATTCCCATCTTTTACTGCGCGGACTGCGGCAAGGAAATAATCAACGATGCCACCATCAAGCACTTGCAACAGCTCTTCCGGGAATACGGCTCCAACGTGTGGTTCGCCCGGGAGGCGCAGGACCTGGTGCCGGAAGGGTTAAAATGCCCGGCTTGCGGGGCGCGGCAATTCCGCAAGGAAACGGATATTATGGACGTATGGTTTGATTCTGGTTCCAGCCACGCAGCTGTCCTCACCACCAGGCCGGAATTGGGCTGGCCGGCCGACCTTTACCTGGAGGGTAGCGACCAGCACCGGGGCTGGTTTAATTCCTCTCTGTCGACGGCAGTAGCTACCCGCGGCCGCGCCCCCTACCGTCAGGTGCTGACCCACGGCTTCCTGGTGGATGAAGAAGGGCGCAAGATGTCCAAGTCCCTGGGCAACGGCATTGACCCGGCGGACGTTATCCGGGAAAAGGGGGCCGATGTCCTGCGCCTGTGGGTAGCCTCGGCCGACTACCGCCGGGATGTGGCCGCTTCCCCCGGCATCATGCAGCAGCTTACCGAGGCCTACCGCAAGATCCGTAACACCTGCCGCTTCCTGCTGGCCAATTTGTATGACTTTGACCCGGCTAAGGATACGGTAGCCCGGGCGGAGATGCTGGCTATCGACCGCTGGGCCATGGACCGGCTCCAGCGCCTGGTGGTCAGGGTGACACAGGCCTATGACGACTATGAGTTCCATGTGGTTTACCACGCCATTCATAATTTCTGTGCCGTGGATCTGAGCGCCGTGTACCTGGACATCATCAAGGACCGCCTTTATACCTGGCCGGCAGCCTCGCAGGGCCGGCGTTCAGCCCAGACGGTACTATATGAGACCATTAACGTCCTGGTGCGGCTGCTGACCCCCATACTGGCCTTTACCAGTGAAGAAATCTGGCGCTACCTCCCGCAAAGGGAGGCCCGGCCGGCCAGCGTCCAGCTGGGCGGCTGGCCCCGGGTGCAGGAGGAATTCCTGGATGATGACCTGCGGGCCAGGTGGGATAGAATCCTCCAGGTCCGCGACGTGGTCACCCGCGCCCTGGAACGCGGCCGCCAGGAACAGGGACTGGGCAATTCCCTGAACGCCGCCGTCCACCTTTACCCGGACGAAGACCTGTACCAGCTTCTCCAGCCCCTGGCTGCGGACCTGGCGACGATCTTTATCGTCTCCCACGCCGAACTTCATCCCCCGGGTGGGGAAGCCCCGGCAAAAGCCTTTACAGCTGAAGAGGTACCTGGCCTCAAGGTGCTGGTGGAAGCAGCCCGCGGGGAAAAATGCGAACGCTGCTGGATGGTCAGCCCCACCGTGGGCCAGGATAAGGAGCATCCCACCCTCTGCCAACGGTGCACTGCTGTTCTGGACCAGGCGTGATTTACCATTCATGTCCAGCTCCGGCTCCTTGCCGGCGCTGCTAATTTAGGGAGAGGTGGCCATACTAAGATCAGGTCCCCTGCCTGTGAAGATCAAAGAAAGGATGGACAGGACTCCGGTGAGGCAATTCCAAACGGAAGACTTTCTGGCCGTGGAGGTTCCGGTAGGGGTTTCCGGCCGTCACATCCACCTTTGCCGGGAGGATATTGATGCCCTCTTTGGCCCGGGCTACGAACTGGCCGTTTACCGGGAACTCAGCCAGCCCGGGGAGTTTGCCGCCCGGGAGATGGTCACCCTGGTAGGCCCGCGTGGTGTGCTGGAGGGGGTCCGGGTCCTGGGTCCGGTACGCGCCTACACCCAGGTAGAAGTAGCCATGACCGACGGCTTCCGCCTGGGATTAAAACCCCCGGTGCGGGAATCCGGCGACCTGGAGGGAACCCCGGGTATCGCGGTCGTAGGCCCGGCCGGGGCCATCAACCTGCCCCGGGGTGTCATCCTGGCCGCCCGCCATATCCACATGGAGACAGAGCGGGCGCAAGCCCTGGGCCTGCAGGATGACCAGCAGGTGCAGGTCTGGGTACCGGGGGTCAGGGAATTAGTCTTGTGTAACGTTATCATCCGCACCAATCCCCACTTTCGCCTGGAACTGCACCTGGACACTGACGAGGCCAACGCCGCGCTCCTGAGCGGCGGCGACAAAGTGAAAATCCTGCGTCCTTAAAACGCGCGGGATTTTTGTTTTAAGGCGGCCGGTGGTTGGGGAAGCTATAGGGCGGGAGAAATAATACCGCCGGGCGGGGGTGGGCCCGTCCCGGAGGTAATAAGCTGGGGGCGGTATGCCGTGGATGAAATAGAGCATGGTGCCCTTTTCCTGGCCGGCAAGGTGCAGCAACTGATCACGACCATAGAAAAAGCCAACGTCGCCGAATGGGTCGAGCTCTACCGCCGGCCCGGGCGGCTCCTCTACCTGAACTTTGCCGCCGGCGTAGCCAGGGGCCTGGGGATAGCCATTGGTTTTACCATCCTGGGGGCTATAGTCATCTATATCATCCGCGAGCTGGCCCTGCTCAACCTGCCGGTCATCGGCAAACTGATAGCGGACATTGTCCGCATGGTCCAGCAGCAGATTTGAATAAGCGTTAAGGGAGGCCCGGCCTTGGATCAGCAATCTTTGCAGTATTTCCGGCAGAAGCTCCTGGCGGAAAAGCAACAACTGGAAGAGCAGATCGATTCCCTGAACAGCGGGGGACTGCGGGAATCCCTGCTGGAGTCGACCCAGGAGTTATCCCGTTACGACAACCATCCGGGGGATCTCGGCAGTGAGGAGTTTGAGCGCAGTAAAGACTTGGCCCTGCGGGATAACGCCCGCATCCAGTTGCAAAAGGTAGCCGATGCCCTGGAGAGCATCCAGGAAGGAACCTACGGTTACTGCCGCCGGTGCGGCCGGGAGATACCGCGGGCCAGGCTGGAAGCCGTTCCTGAGACAACCCTCTGCCTGACCTGTCGTAAAGGGATGGAAGGGGCGGGCGACATCAACCATCGCCCCATTGAGGAGCAGGTCATCCTGCCTCCCTTTGGTGGCCAGTTCTCCGACCCGCGTCAAAAGCACCCCGATGAGGAGGAGGGGTTGCAGTATGACGGCGAAGATACCTGGCAGGACCTGGCCCGGACCATTGAACACGCATCGGAATCCCGCAGCGGGTCGTACTTTGGTCCCCTGGACCTGGACGAAGACCAGGGCTATGTGGAAGCAGTCGAAGGCATCCCCTATTTCAAGGGCGCTGACGGTATGTTTTACGAGGATACCGGGGCTTATATTGATGATGAAGAGCCACCGGCGGAAAAGGTCATTGGCGACGCCGGCTGGGACCGACAAAAATAGTTTACCCCTCCGGGCGAACATGATATGATATAGAAACGGAGAATTTATCAGGGCAAGCCGGAGGGAAAGATGTATAAAGCGCTAACCATAGCTGGTTCCGACTCGGGGGGCGGTGCCGGCATCCAGGCCGACTTGAAAACCTTCGCCGCCCTCCAGGTTTACGGTACCAGCGTTATTACCTCGGTCACGGCCCAGAACACCCTGGGGGTGCAGGGGGTTTGGGACCTGCCCCCGGAGGCCGTGGGCCGGCAACTGGATGCTGTTTTGAGCGATATAGGCACCGACGCTGCCAAGACCGGTATGCTGGCCAATGCGGGCATTATTGAGGTTGTGGCCGCTAAAGTGCAGGAATACGGCTTAAAGAAGCTGGTCATTGACCCGGTCATGGTGGCCAAAAGCGGCGATCTCCTATTGGCCCGGGAGGCCCGCCGATCGTTGAAGGAAAAATTGCTGCCCCTGGCCCTGGTCATTACCCCCAACCTGGACGAGGCGGGCGTCCTCACCGGTCGCCCGGTTACGAACGAAGGGGAAATGGTGGCCGCTGCCAGGGAACTGCATGGGCTGGGGGTCCCTTATGTCCTGGTCAAGGGGGGACACCTGGCCGGGGCGGCAACAGACATCCTTTTTGACGGCCGGGAAATCCGGCGTTTCAGCACCCCACGGCTGGACAACCGCCATAGCCATGGCACCGGCTGTACCCTCTCGGCAGCCATCGCTGCTTTCCTGGCCCGGGGCCTGGCTGTACCAGAGGCGGTAGCCGGGGCGAAAGAGTATATCTATCAGGCCCTGAGCCAGGGCCGGGCCATAGGCCGGGGCTACGGGCCGGTCCACCACCTGGCAGCTTATTACTCCTGGGGGGATTGATGTTGCCTTTTTTATTCCTGGTAGCCCTGGTGCTGGGTATCGATCAGTTAAGTAAATTCCTTGTGCGTACCAACTTCCTCCCCAATGAAAGCCTGCCGGTTATTAAGTCTGTCTTCCATCTAACCTACGTTCATAATCCCGGGGCGGCCTTTGGCCTGCTGGCTTACAAGACACCGGTTTTCGTGGCCGTAACCCTA
>JASUSX010000125.1 GCA_030445875.1 Clostridia bacterium | reverse complement strand
TGCTCAGTAAAAAAACTGACCTGGTGGTCATCGGCGGGGGTCCGGCGGGCTATGTGGCCGCCATTACCGCCGCCCAGCGCCAGCTCAAGGTAATCCTGGTGGAGGAAGGGGACCTCGGCGGCAGCTGTCTCAATGTCGGTTGCATCCCCACTAAAACCTTGGCTAAAACGGCGGCCCTTTACGCTACGGTAAAAGACCTGGGTAACTTTGGCCTTAAAACCAATCCTCCGGTCCTGGATTGGGCGGCCCTCCAACGGCGTAAAGAAAGAATCATCAAAACCCTGCGCCAGGGTCTAGCCAGGCTTTTAAGGAGCAATGGCGTCGAAGTGGTGGCCGGCAGGGCCTCCCTGATCTCTCCAAGGGTAGTACAGGTCCAGCCAGGGACAGGTGCAGCCTACCAGATCCAGGCAGATAAGATCATCATCGCCACCGGTTCAGATGCCAGCCGCGTACCTGGCTGGGAGGTAGACGAAAAGGTCATCCTGACCAACACCGGCATCCTATCCTGCCCAGGCCTTCCTTCCAGCTTGATTATCGTTGGGGGCGGGGTCATCGGCCTGGAGTTCGCCAGCATATTCCAGAACCTGGGTAGCAGGGTCACGGTTATCGAGATCTTGCCCCGGTTGCTGAGTGGCCTGGACGGCCAGATGGTGTCCCTCCTGCAAAGGGAACTGGTAAAGCTGGGGGTAAACTTCCTCCTGAATTGCCGGGTGAGCGCTCTGAAAAAGGGGGACCAGGGAGTAGAGGTAACCTGCCAGCAGGGCGAAGAGAAATTACATTTGGTAGCCGATAAGGTCCTCCTGGCCCTGGGCCGGGTACCCCGGACGGCAGGCCTGGGGTTGAAAGAACTGGGCCTGGCCCTGGACGGCCGGGGGATTGAGGTCAATCCCTTTATGGAGACCAGTATTCCCGGCATCTACGCCGCCGGCGACGTAACCGGCGGCTACCAGCTCGCTCATGTAGCCTTTATGGAGGGTACCGTAGCCGCCCTGAACGCCGCCGGGGAAAGGCGGGCCATGGACTACCGGGCTGTGCCCATGTGCGTCTATACCCACCCGGAGTTGGCCCAGGTTGGCCTTAGCGAGGAAGAGTTACAGGCCGAGCAGCGTAACTACAAAAGCGGCACCTTCCCCCTGGCGGCCAACGGCAAAGCCCTCATTGAAGGGGAAAAGACGGGGCTGGTCAAGGTTATCCAGGACGGGACCTACGGCGAGATCCTGGGTATTAGTATTCTGGGGAGCCAGGCCACGGAACTTATTGCCGGGGCCACCCTGGCTATCCAAAATGAATTGACCCTGGATGGGGTGATAGCTACCATCCACGCTCATCCCACCGTAGCCGAGGTAATACGGGAGGCGGCCCTGGCCGCAGCCGGCCAGCCCCTGCACCAGGCACCAACGTAAATTGGTATGCGAAGGGTAATAGGAATCCCGCCCCAGGAACTGGCTCGAACCAACTGAAGATAAACAAATTAGCTCGATAGGAGGTTTTACCATGGCGGTGGAGGAGGTAATCAGGCAGCTGGTGGCCAGGGCCAGGGTGGCCCAGGAGGAATACGCCACCTTTAACCAGGAAGAGGTGGACCGCGTCGTCAAGGTACTGGCGCGTACGGTCTTCAATAACGCCGAAGAACTGGCGCGCCTGGCCGTAGAAGAAACCCGCATGGGTTGCCTGGAGGATAAGATCAAAAAGAACAAAAACAAGGCCCGCATCATCTGGAACAACCTGCGTAACAAAAAATCGGTAGGTATTATTAACAAAGACCCGGAGCGAGGTATAATTGAAATTGCCAGGCCCATGGGTGTTGTCGGCGTGGTAACTCCGTGCACCAACCCCATTGTTACTCCCATGTGCAACGCCATGTTCGCCTTGAAGGGCCGCAACGCTGTAATCTTTTCCCCTCACCCCCGCGCCCTGCGCTGTATGCAGCGGCTCATGGATATGTGGTGGGAAGAGTTAGAGCTCCTGGGCGTCCCGGCCAACCTGCTGCAGGTCCTGCCCGAGTGTTCCCTCGAGATGACCCAGGCCCTCATGCGCCAGGTGGACGTCATCGTGGCTACCGGCGGGGCGGGCATGGTCAAGGCCGCCTACAGCAGCGGCAAACCCGCCCTGGGGGTGGGCGTGGGCAACGTCGTTTGTATCATCGATAACGATGTCAACCTCAAGGAAGCCATAGCCAAGATTGTCCTGGGCAAGGCCTTCGATTACGGGATAATCTGCTCCAGCGAGCAATCAGTACTGGTGCCCGAACCCCTCTATGAAGCCAGTGTCCAGGAATTCTGTGCCCAGGGTGCCTTCTACCTGGAAGATGAAGGGGCTATAGGGCGGCTGCTCCAGGTAATGTTTCAGGAAGGGGTCATCAACCGGGCCATTGTCGGCCAGACAATCCAGAAGATCGGCGCCATGGCCGGCCTGGACATCCCGGCCGACCGGCGGTTAATCCTGGTGCGGGGCGATGGTATCGGTCCCCAGTACCTCCTCTGCCGGGAGAAGATGAGCCCGGTGTTAACCATCTATACTTACCAGAACTTTAGCCAGGCCGTGGAGATGGCCCGGGCCATCCTGCAGGTAGAAGGCCGCGGCCACAGCGTCAGCGTCCACAGTAACAACCCGGAGCATATCGAGGACCTGGGCCTCAAGGTAGAGGTGTGCCGCGTTCTGGTAAACCAGCCCTGCGCCACCCACAACGGCGGCAGCTTTGAAAACGGTTTGACCCCCACCACTTCCTTGGGGTGCGGTAGCTGGGGGGGTAACAGTATTTCCGAGAACCTGGATTACAAGCACCTTATCAATATCTCGCGTATCGCCTATCCCATCGCCAACCCGGTCATTCCTTCGGATGAGGAACTCTGGGGCGAATAAAGGAGGAAGGAAACTAAATAAAACGATTGCTTTTATTTCGTAGAAAGCAAAGAGGGCTATCACTAAAAATTTCGAGAAAAATAGAAAAGCAAAGGGAGGATTTTTAGCATCTGCGTAGAATATATTTTTAGTAAAACGATTTACCGACGTCAGCTACCTTAATTCATTACCGGGGAGGTTATAACATATGTCTGCGTTGCCAGTGGAAATGAAGGCCATGGTTCTTACCGGGGTCAAGGAGATCAATCTGCAGACGGTACCAATACCCCGGCCCGGGCCGGAGGATGTCCTCTGCCGGGTAAAGGCGGTAGCCATCTGCGGTACGGATCCCCACATTATTGAAGGGGCCCACCAAGGGCGCTGGCCCAAAGCCTATCCCTTTATTCCCGGCCACGAATGGGCCGGGGAAGTGGTTGCAGCCGGGGAGAAGGCGGCTAGGTTCGGGTGGAAAGCTGGTGACCGGGTGGCCGGTACCTCCCACGCAGGCTGTGGTTTCTGCCGCATGTGTACTACCGGGCGCTACAATATGTGCGAAAACTATGGCCGCGAAGACCTGGGCCACCGTCAGTACGGCCACTACACCAATGGCGCCTATGCTGAATATGTTGTGCACAGTATGAAAAGCGTGCATAAAATCCCGGATAGTATCTCCTTCAACGAAGGCGCCCTGGTAGACACCACCAGCATCGCCCTCCATTCTATAAAACGGGGTCATGTCCAGCCGGGCGACACAGTGGCTATTTTCGGGCCGGGTCCCATGGGGCTCCTTGCTGTCCAGTGCGCTTATGCTGTGGGGGCGGGTCGGGTACTCCTGGTAGGGGCGGGGGAACGCCTGGCCAAAGGTGCCCAGTACCACGCCGAACTGGTAGATTACAAGGATAGAGACCCGGTGCAGGCGGTCCTGGAGGCAACCGGCGGCCGGGGGGTGGATGTAACCGTTGACTGCGCGTGTACAGTCGAAACCATGGTCCAGTCAGTACAGGTAACCCGGAAGGGCGGGACAGTGGTTTTTACAGGGGTACCGCTGCAGCCGGTACAATTACCTATGCAGAAGATCGTCCTGGAGGAAATGGACATTTTCGGGGTGCGTGCCAACCGGGGTACCTGCGAGGAGTCTATACCCCTCATTGCCAACGGGAAAATCGATGTTAAATCCCTGATCACCCATGAGTTTCCTTTAGAAGAGTTCCCCAGGGCTTATGAGGTCTTCACCAAGCGCATTGACGGGGCGCTGAAGGTTATTCTCCATCCTTAACCGGTGAAAGCGGGTGTAGCCATGAAAGCAGTAGTGTACCCGGCGGCCAATTCCTACCAAGTCACCGAAGTAAAGGAACCAGTGGCCGGTCCGGGACAGGTCGTCGTCAAGGTAATCTCTACCACCATTTGCGCTACAGATATGAAAATTTTTACAGGGAACTTCCCGGGAGTGAAGTTCCCCCATATCCCGGGCCACGAATGGGCAGGCCAGATTGTTGAAGTAGGCCCTGGCGTTACAGGGCTGGCTGTAGGCGACAGGGTGGGAGTAGAAGTTCATGTCGGCTGTGGGCAGTGCCGCCCCTGCATCGAAGGGATGTATAACCTCTGCGAAAACTACGGCCGTATAGAGGCGGGCCACGCCCATATCGGTTTTACCGTCCCCGGGGGTATGGCCGAGTACTGTGCCGTTGCGGCCAAAGCGGCCCACCGGCTACCGGACGGTTTGAGTTATGATGAAGGGGCTTTTACTGATAACATTGGTATTGCCCTCCACGCGGTAGAGCGTACGGGGTTAAGGCCGGGAGAAACAATGGCCGTGGTGGGCCCGGGGGCCTTTGGCCTGCTGGCTGTCCAGATAGCGCGGGCCATGGGAGCGGCCAGGGTCGTGCTGGTGGGCACCCGGCCGGAGCGCCTGCGACTGGGCCTGGAACTGGGGGCCGATGCGGTGGTTGATATTAGCGATGCCATCGACCCGGCAGTGGCGGTAAAGGATGCCTTCGGGGGCCGGGGGGCCGATACGGTAGTAGAGTTTGCCGGTACGGAATCAGGTGGGGCCCTGGCTCTGCTAGTCGCCCGGCGCGGTGGTCGTGTATGCCTGGCCGGGGCTACCGGCCCGGGGCGGATGCTCAAGGTGGATCTAAGCGTTATTGTCCGGGGGCACCTGGATGTCCATGGCTCGGTAGCCAATCCCTGCTGGGTGTCCAAACGGGGGCTGGAACTTATCGAGCGAGGGAGCGTCAACGTTAAGCCCTTGATTACCCACCACCTCCCCCTGGGGGAATTCCCCCAGGCCTGGGAGATGACCCATAAGCGCCTGGACGGGGCTATCCGGGTAATGCTCCACCCGTAAAAGAACACCAGTAACATATAAAATAGATCATTAATGAATGGAGGAAAATAGGGATGGATAATAAGGACTTATTTAACGATCCGGCACGAGCTTTTAATCGTACAAGAGAGGAAATTCGTATCCGGGGAGCAGTATTTAATATTAATGAAGGTATAGATATACAAGACAGTAAAAATTGTACTACGAGACTTGTGGGATGGCCTGGAATGGGTACTCGTATGGTATCTTTCCATCTGCTTATCCATAAACCGGGTGGTGGGTATGACATACATTATCATCCCATGTCTGTAGAAAGTTTAATATGTGTCCGCGGTAAAGGCGAAATTAATTTAGGATCAGGGTGGGTGACTATAGCAGCAGGGAATGCAATTTATGTACCCGCTGGGCGCCCGCATGCTACCCGTAATACAGCGGAATCCCAGGAGGATTTTATAGTTCTTTCCTATAACTGCCCTCCCCCCATGGAATATTATCAAAAGATAGGACTTTTTGTAAATGGCGATTTTGATTGGAGGGCAATAGATTCTATGCTTCTTCGTGTCCAAAGGGATAATATTCCTGAGGAATGCGTTATGTCATTAAACGATTTTGGAGGAAATGAAAGAGGCGAAGTTAAGGGTCCTGAGGAAGTGAGTCATAGTGGCGGAATCTTTAATGTTTACCGCGGGGCACCTTTTACAGGCAATGGGGGTTTGATGAAATTTGTTCTTTGGCCGGGTGCCGGTTGTACAATGGTGGGTCAGCATACTGCGTACCATGAACCTGGCAAAGCGTTTATACCCCATATCCATCCTATTTCAGAAGATGCCATCTTTTGTTTTGATGGAAAGGGCATGGGTTATTTAGAAAGCCGCTGGATTAAAGTACGGGAAGGAGATATCGTATATGCTCCAGCATTAATTAAACATGGTACCGGCTGCCATATAAGTCAAACTAAGACGTTCCTTACTTCCGGGTGTGCTACGCCACCTCAGTATGATCTTTATGAGAAGGCGGGTTACTTAAAGGAAGGCAAGTTTGTTGATTTTCCAGTTATATAATGATTATTAGCTATTCTGGGGCAATACTATGGACTAAAATTCGCCCATAGTATTGCCCTGAAGGGGAGGATAAAATGCGTATAATTAATGTCAAAGAACTGATAGATGATAGCAAAATAAATCGATTCCACCTCTTGCTATTTATAAGCTGTATTTTGATCATTACCTGTGATGGCTATGACCTTGTGGTTTATGGTACCATAGTTCCAATATTAATGAAATCCTGGAATTTGAGCCCAGCTGTTACCGGTATATTAGGCAGTTATGCTTTAATTGGGGCATTACTAGGAGCGATTATTTTTGGTACAGTGGCTGATAAAATTGGTAAAAAGAGAACAGCAATGATTTGCCTTATATTATT
>JASUSX010000124.1 GCA_030445875.1 Clostridia bacterium | reverse complement strand
TGGGTACAGCTGCCGGTGCCCGGGGAATTGCTGCCGACAGCGATAAGGCTATTTTCCCGGCTGTTAATATTGAAAGCTCCATCGGTGCCGGAGAAGCCATTAAATTAAAGCTACCAGTCGTCATACCGGGCCTGGGTTCTACCAATATTGCCAGGGATAATTGGGAAGGGCTGGCTATAGGGGCAGCTATTAGTGGTGTCATCCTTACCATTGGCGAGAATGTTTGCGGTATGGACCCGGAAAGCGAGTTCCAAAATGGACGGGTAGTACACTCTCCGGACATGGAAAGGCGGGTTAAGCTTTTCCAGGAATGGTATAACGGATACGGAACAATAGTGGTCCAGTGTAACGTAGAAGATACCAGGTTAGGTGTCCTGGAATATGTTATTGACAGGCTCAGCGTCACCGCGGTAGAAATTAAATGGGGCCAGGGAGCAAAAGATATTGGTGGTGAAGTAAAACTACCCTCCCTGGAGCGGGCCCTACAGCTTAAGAGCCGCGGTTACATTGTTCATCCCGACCCGGAGGACCCCCGGGTCCAGGAGGCTTTCCGACAGGGGGCCTTTAAGGAATTTGAACGTCATTCCCGTATTGGCATGGTCGAGAAGGAATCCTTTTTGGCCCGGGTACAGCAGTTACGCCAGGCCGGGGCTAAATACATCTTCCTGAAGACCGGGGCTTATCGGCCAGCCGATCTGGCCCGGGCTGTGAAATTCGCCTCGGAAGCCCGCATTGATCTCCTGACCGTCGATGGTGCCGGCGGCGGTACGGGTATGAGCCCGTGGCGGATGATGAACGAGTGGGGTATTCCCACTGTATACCTGGAATCTTTGCTATATAAGTACCTGAACAAGCTTGCCGCCCGGGGAGCCTATATCCCCAGCGTAGCTATTGCTGGTGGCTTCGCCCTGGAGGATCAGGTTTTCAAGGGGCTGGCCCTGGGTGCCCCTTATGTCAAAGCCGTGGGTATGGCCCGCGCACCCCTCACGGCAGCCATGGTGGGTAAAACTATTGGTAACGCTATTAAAGCCGGAAAAATCCCTGCCGATGTAGCTAAATTCGGGAACAGTGTGGACCAGATCTTTGTGGCTGCAGCCCAGCTAAAAGAGATCTACGGCGACAGATTTGCTGCAATCCCACCGGCAGCCATTGCCGTTTACAGTTATTTTGATCGCCTGGGTGTAGGCTTGCGCCAGCTCATGTGCGGTGCCCGCAAATTTGACCTCCGGTATATCGACCGCACTGACCTGGCGGCTTTAACCCCTGAAGCAGCCCGGGTGAGCGGGATCCCTTACGTCATGGACGTCGATGCAGAAGAAGTGGAGGCTATTTTAGAGGGTTAACCTATTGGAGGGGTAGCTATATGCCCGCAGCCAGGGTTAATAGAGTAAAAGGGGTCCAGGCCGTTGACAGGGCCCTGGCCATACTTGAAACCCTGGCCCGGGCCGGCTCCCCAATGATGCTTTCGGCCATCAGCGCGGAACTCAAACTAAATGTGAGCACAGTCCACAGGTTGCTGAACGCCCTGGCCTCCCACGGCCTGGTTGAGCAGGAACCCTTCCAAGGCCACTACCGCCTGGGAATCAAAGCCTTTGAAATTGGTAACCGTGCCCTTTATAGCCTGGACATCCGGGCTATTGCCCGGCCGGTACTACACCAGCTCGTCGATGATTTTAATGAAACAGCCAACCTGGCTATCCTGGATAAATATGAAGTTGTGTATATAGACCAGGTAGAATCCAGTAAAATCATTAAAATGCTGGCCCGTCCTGGAACGCGCGCCCCGGCTTATTGCACCGGGGCGGGAAAGATTCTGCTGGCCCACCTGAATGAAAGCCAGCTCAATACCTTCCTGCAGGAAGTGCCCCTGTTCCCCTATACAGCAATGACCATTATTGATCCCCTTTCACTGCGGGAAGAACTGCAAAAGATTCGCGCTCAGGGCTTTGCCTTTGATTTTGGAGAACGGGAAGAAGAAGTGCGTTGTGTGGCAGCCCCTGTTTTTAACTGTGAAAACAGGGTTATAGCAGCCGTTAGTGTTTCCGGTCCTGCTGACCGGATGCCTGTAGAGTTAATGACAGGTAAACTAGCTACCGTGGTTATGCAGGTTGCCCTGGAGATCGGGCATCATCTAGGTTATCGTAACCGTTAAAAGAGGTATTTTAAGGGCATTACCTGGCAATAATAACATTAAACATGTAAACTGTTTAAGGAGGGTTTAATGTTAATGGAAATCTATCGTGCGCGTCGCTTCCATCGTAATGCCCGGGGTGATTTAAGCGTATCCAGTAATGGTATTCGTCTTCGCGGGGCTGCCTTTCAATACTTACATGGTAGTCAATACATTATGGTCGGCATTGACGGCAAAAAATTGATCCTCAAGAAGAGCGAGGATCCTGCCAACCTGAAACTAAGGCTGGCAGCCCAGGGTAAGATTGGGGAGATCGGCGGCAAACACCTGACCCAGTGGTTGCTGGAACACGGTTTTGAGAAAGGCCAGTATCCAGTGCAGATCGATACCGAACAGGTTGTTGTCAACCAGGAGCTAGCTTAAAAATTAGCTTATTTAAGGACCCGCCAGGGTCCTTAAATTTTGCTCCAGGATTGAGCCAGGATTGGAGTTTTGTTGTATAATTGATGGTGGTTGAAGCAACCTTGACCCTAGTGGGAGGGGCGGGCGTGGAAAAAAGGGAAATAGAAACCGCTCTCCAGCGGTTACAGGATCATCTGGATGAAGTAGTGGAAGAAAGGAACTTCGTCCTGAACCAAAGTGGCCGTCATATACCGGGTCACGTCGTCAGGGATTACGAGGCCACCATTGAACGGCTGGAAAAGGAGATAAATCATCTGCGTTACATGCTGGCAGGGAAAGAGGAAAGTAAAAACTAAGAGCGAATACCTGATATAACATGGCTGGAAAGGGGCTGGCAGTTATGGCGGAAATCTTTGATCATAAGGCCAGTGATTACGATGACTGGTACCGGCGCCCCCTGGGTGCCCTGGTAGACCGGGTGGAAAAGGAACCGGTTTACGCTTATTTAGACCCCCGGGCAGGGGAACATATCCTGGACGTAGGGTGTGGCACTGGTAACTTTTCCCTGGAGCTGGCCAGCCGGGGGGTAAGGGTAACAGGTATAGATATCTCGGACCCAATGCTGGCTAAAGCCCGGCGGAAAGCGGCGGCAGCCGGGCTGGAGATTGAATTTCTCCATGGGGATGCCGCGCATCTCCCCTTTCCTGATGATACCTTCGATAAGGTAGTTTCCGTTACCGCCCTGGAGTTCGCCCCGGACTTAAAAGCCGTTCTCACTGAGAGCTATCGGGTCTTAAAACCCGGTGGCCGCATGGTTATCGGCCTTATCGGCGGCAATAGCCTTTGGAGCCGCCACTATGAAGCCCGGGCCGCCCGGGAACCGGACTGTCTTTTTAAGTACGCCCATTTTTATACCCTGGATGAACTCCTGGCCGCCATGCCCGGCCAGGGCATTAAGGGCCGGGCCGTCCTTTTCTTTGGTCCTGACTTCGATGGCACCAGGATAGATGAGGCCCTGGCCATCGAAGCAGCCGCCGCCCATGCAGGGCGTACCGATGGAGGTTTTATCGCCGCGGTGAGCTATAAAGGTTGAACACTTTATAACATCTTACGGCTTATCGCGAGCAGGTGGAGGGAAGGCCCCGATGAAACCCGGCAACCCCGGTGTTTTACCGGAAGGTGCTAAGTGCCCCAGGATATTTCCTGAAAGATAAGTTGAAGGTTAGCTAACCTCTTCTTATACTTACGGGAAGGGGTTTTTATTTTGCCAGCTTATTGTAGTTCAGGGAGGGAAAAACCATGGCCGTGGAAAAGTCCCTGGCGGAAATCAACGCCAGGATAAAAAGCGGTAAGGTTGTAGTCCTTACCGCGGAGGAAGTTATACCCCTGGTCCGGGAGAAGGGTGTCCAACAGGCTACGGCCGAAGTCGACGTCGTAACCACCGGTACCTTTGGTACCATGTGCTCGTCGGGAGCCTATTTTAACTTTGGCCATACCAAACCCCGGATGAAAATGAGCAAGGTATGGCTAAATAATGTCCAGGCCTACGCCGGCCTGGCCGCCGTTGATGCTTTCTTAGGAGCCACCCAGGTCCCGGACGATGATCCCCTCAACAGCATCCACCCCGGGGAATTTCGCTATGGTGGCGGCCATGTAATCCACGACCTGGTAGCCGGGCAACCGGTACATTTACGGGCCCTGGCCTACGGTACCGACTGCTACCCCCGGCGGGAAATCAACACCGTTATTACCCTTGATGACCTGAACCAGGCCGTACTATTCAATCCCCGCAATGCCTATCAAAATTATAATGTCGCCGTCAATCTATCTGACCGGACGATCTATACTTATATGGGGGTATTAAAACCCCATATGGGCAATGCCAACTACTCCACCGCCGGGCAGTTGAGCCCCCTCCTCAAGGATCCTTACTTCCGGGCTACCGGTATCGGCTCCAGGATCTTCCTGGGTGGAGGTATCGGCTACGTTGCCTGGCAGGGTACCCAGCACTGCCCGGAAATTATCGAACTGCCTGCGGGGGGCAAGCTTATATCTGGTGGAACCCTGGCGGTCATCGGCGACCTGAAGCAAATGCGCCCGGAATGGCTGGTAGGGGCTTCCTTTCTGGGCTACGGCGCTTCCCTGACAGTAGGGCTGGGGATCCCGATCCCCATACTGAATGAAGAAATAATGTACTGGGCCTCCCGCAGCGACGAAGAATTGTATGCCCCAGTTATCGACTACGGCCTGGCCTATCCGGCCGGCAATCCCCAGCCCCTGGGCTATGTGACTTACGCCCGGTTAAAGTCCGGGACTATTGAACTGGAAGGCCGGGAAATCCCCGCCGCGCCCCTATCCAGTTATCCGCGGGCGCGACAAATAGCTGCCATACTGAAGGACTGGATCCAGCAGGGGGGCTTCCTCCTCAGCGAACCGGTGGCCCTATTGCCTTCCATAGGCGAAGCGCCACCTATCAAACCCTTGTTGGAGAATAAACCGGAAAACCATAACGGGCATAGTAACAAAGACCGGAGCCGGTAGGGGACTGCCATCAAAAGGGAAGGAGGTGGGGGAAAGTGTCCCCCAAGCGTGTTGTCCTCCGTTTCATGGCCACAACGGCCGACAAACCAATTATCTACCAGTTGATCCGCAACTACGACCTGGTCGTTAATATTCTTAAAGCCCATATCAACCCCCGCAAAGAAGGGATGATGGTCCTGGAGATCCAGGGCGAACCGGAGCAATATACCCGCGGCCTGGAATACCTGCGCTCCCTGGGGGTAACTATCCAGCCTTTAAGCCAGGATGTGCAGCGCAATGAAACCCTGTGTACCCACTGCGGCGCCTGTATCAACGTGTGTCCTTCCGGGGCCTTATTTCTTGATCGCCCGGCAATGGAGGTCCATTTCGACGAAGACAAGTGCGTCGTATGCCTGATGTGTGTCCGCGCCTGCCCTTATAAAGCTATGGAGGTCCGCTTTTAGCGTTGGCTTACGTCGAAAGAACCTATCGCCGGCTTTTCGCCCAGCAGGATCTGGTCCACTTTCAGGTCGCTTATAAAGAGACTGACTTGGACATCGGCGTCCAGGTGACACAATTTAAGACCGAAATGATCAGGAGGGCCGAGGGGCTGATTCGCCATTATCGCCAGCAACTAGAGGCCTATATTGCCCGGGACCCGGTTTTCGCCCGTACCCTGGAACCCCACAGGGTCCTGGACGGGGCGCCACCTATAGCCAGGGAAATGGCGGAAGCTTCCCGGCTGGCCGGCGTTGGCCCTATGGCAGCGGTGGCCGGGGCCATGGCCCGGTATGTAGCCGTTGACCTGGTGGGACCGGAGGGGGAGATCATCGTTGAGAACGGCGGCGATATCTACCTGCACACCTACCATACCCGTTACGTCGGTATTTTTGCCGGCCCTTCGCCCTTTAGCCACCGACTAGCCCTGAAGATCGAGCCCGGCATGTGCCCCTTGGGACTCTGCACTTCCTCCGGTACGGTAGGCCCTTCTTTAAGTTTCGGCCGGGCCGATGCGGCTGTTATCCTGGCTACCTCCGCCACCCTGGCCGACGCCGTAGCCACGGCTGCTGGCAACGCCGTCCAGGAACCCGTCGATGTCGAAAAAGCCGTCCTGCTGGCGGCAGGGGCGGCGTTGCGCCTGGTTATCCCGCCCTTTTTCGGCATCACCCCCAACGTGGTCATCGGCATGTATGTCCTGGCCATTATGCTCCTGAAACCCCGCCTGCCCCAGGTGCTGGGCATCGGCCTGGTGGCCGCCGCCGTCTGCCAGTTGACTACCAAATCCCTGTTGCCCTACCTGAATTTTGCCAGTGAACCAGTGGGAGCCATTGCCACCGCTCTTTTACTTTACCTGCCCTTTGATAAAAACGGCTTGTTGAAAACGGTTAAACCCTTCGTCGTCACCTTTCTGGGCACCTTCGCCAGCGGCTTTACCTATATCACCATTTTCAAAGCAGTGACCCTCTTTGCCACCCTGCCGAAAAACCCGGCCTATACCTACCTGTTGCTGGTGGTAATTGTCACTGGGACCTTTAACGCCATCCTGGCCCAGGTCCTCTACTTCCCCTTGAAACAGTTACTCAAAAAGATGTAGGTATATCTCCCTGGAGGCCCAATCGATGGATCCTATTATCAAAGTAGAAGACTTTACCTTTTACTACCCCGATAGCCAGGTAGCAGCCC
>JASUSX010000123.1 GCA_030445875.1 Clostridia bacterium | reverse complement strand
CGTTCTTCCGCTGCCCGATGCGAAAGGCGCGGTCGGTAGCCTGGTCTTCTACGGCCGGGTTCCACCAGCGGTCAAAGTGGAAGACGTGGTTGGCCTGGGTCAGATTCAGGCCTACGCCACCGGCCTTGAGGGAGAGGATAAAGAGGGGCGGTCCCTCCCCGTCTTCCTGGAAGCGCCGGATGAGTTCCTCCCGCCTGGCCCGGGGTACACCCCCATGCAGGAAAAGGACTTCCCGGTTAAAAGCCTCCTGTAAATACCCCTGGAGCAACTGCCCCATGATGGCGAACTGGGTAAAGATAAGGGCCCTTTCCCCTGCGGCCAGTACTTCTTCCAGCATCTCCTGCAGGCGGGCCATCTTGCCGGAGCGGCCGGCCAGGACGCTGCCATCGCCGAGGAACTGGGCCGGGTGGTTGCAGACCTGTTTCAGTTTGGCTAAAGTAGCCAGGACCAGCCCTTTGCGTTCGATGCCGGTAGCCTCGTCAATCTTCTGCAGCATATCCTGGACCACGGCTTCGTAGAGGGTCGCCTGTTCCCTGGTCAAATGGCAAAAGACCTTGATCTCCTGCTTGGCCGGCAGGTCGCGGATAATGGTGGGATCTGTCTTTAACCGCCGTAGAATGAAGGGTTGCACCAGGTTTCTTAGTCTAGCCGCCCGTTCCTGATCCCGGTAGCGTTCGATGGGGACCATGAAACGACGACGAAAGTCGGGCTGGCTGCCCAGGTAACCAGGGTTCAAGAATTCCATGATCGACCACAGCTCGCCCAAATGGTTTTCCACCGGCGTACCAGTCAGGGCGATACGGAAGCCAGCCTTAAGCCGGCGGATACTGCGGGTCTGTTTGGCCTCCGGGTTTTTGATGTTCTGGGCCTCATCCAGCACTACCCCGTCCCAGGCTACGGCGGCCAGATCTTTCTCATCCCGGGAAGCAAGGCTGTAGGTGCTAATTACCAGGTCGTACCGGGCCGTTTCCTGGCGAAAGCTATCACCGCTGAGGCGCTCGCCGCCGTGGTGGATCAGGACCTGCAGGGCGGGGGCAAAGCGCGCCACTTCCCGTTGCCAGTTACCGACCACCGAAGTGGGGCAGATGAGCAGCACCGGGCCGCTGACCAGGCCCTGCTCTTTACGGTGGAGCAGCAGGGCCAGGAGCTGGATGGTCTTGCCCAGGCCCATATCATCGGCCAGGCAAGCCCCCAGGCCCAGTGAGGTTACAAAATTAAGCCAGGAAAAGCCGCGTACCTGGTAGGGCCGTAAACTCCCCCGGAAACCGATGGGCTGGGAGAGGTTGATTATTTTATGGTCCTCCTGCAGCTTTTCCAGGTGGGCGACCAGGGGCCCCTCCAGGGCCACACCCAGCACCGGAAGGGTTACCGTCGCCTTTCCCCCGCCGTCTAATTCGCCGTAATCGACGGCACCAGTTCCCGCCAGCAGGCTATAACGCAGGGCCTCGGCCAGGGACATAGCCCCCTGCGCTTCCCGTTGCTGCCAGAAGCGGGCCGCGGCCGCCAGTTCCTCCGGCCTCACCTCCACCCACTGGCCCCGCACCTGGACCAAGGGGACCTTCAAGGCTGCCAGCCGTTCAAATTCCTTGCGGTCGATTACCGTATCGCCCAGGGCTACTTGCCACTCATAATTAACCAGGGTGTCGAAGCCCAGGCCGCCAGGGGTTGCCGATCCTTTTCTGGCCCTGCCAGTTCGCTCCCGGGCGTGCAAGCGCAGGCGCAGTCCCAGGCGGGATTTATGTTGTCCCCACCAGGAGGGAACCAGCACGCCGAAGCCGCTTTCAGCCAGGAGGCCGGCGGCTTCCCTTAAGAAGGTGTAGGCTTCGGTGGTGGTTAGCGGACAGCCTTCCGGGGAAGGACTTGTCAAGCTTCTCTCCAGAGGCGGGAACACCCGCGCCGCCCGGCCCAGGTCGGCCAGGAGCCGCTCCTGGGGGTTGGCAAAACGGCGGTTGAGGAACTCCAGGACGCTACCCCTTTCCTGCCAGACCCTGCCGGCAGGCACCAAAAGGCTCGGATCATCGCTGGCCTGAAGCAAAAACTGTAACTGCCAGGCCGGCTTTGCCACCCGCTGCCTGCTCCGCCTGCTTTCCACCTCTTCTGCTCCTTCCGCTGTCGGGGCCTCCAGACGAAAGCAGGTGCGAAAAGCTACTGTCCCAGGCTGGACAACCAGCGACCTGTTCCAGGCAGGGATTTTTTCCAGCAAGTCCTTTGTTTCTAGCAGGGTTCCATTGATGATGGGTTTTTCCCTGGCCAGGGCTAAAACCCACCTGGCCGGTAGGTTATCCTCGAGGGCCTTAAGCCTCCCTTCCAGGGGCGAAGTGGCCAGGAAGTGCCGGGCCACAGCATCCACCGTTCCGTGGAGGAAATCCTCTACCAGTGCGCGCGGGTCTACCGGTGCGCTACCTGCCGCGGCCCGGCAGGCCGGTGGCATCCCAGCCGCCAGTACCGCAACCCTGCCCGTATCCTCTGGCTGGTCCAGGAGGGCCTGCCAGGCTGCCTGCAAGGCCGGCCGGGCATTGCCGTTGGCCGCGACCTGTTTGCGAGCCGGTCCCTTTTCTACTTCTAACACCGCTGGGACCAAGCGTTCACGCACCAGGAGTTCCAGGGCCAGTTTGGCCGCCAGGCTCCAGAACAGGAGGTCCGGGGCCAGAATATGGCCCTGGCTGGTTACATGGTTTCCTTCCTTTAGCCGGGCCAGGATTTTGATGAGCCATACCGGGGAAACGGCCAATCCCTTGACCTCCCAGGGGGTTAAGGCCGAGGAGGCTTCTTTTGGAGGCCTTCCCCGGCGGGCAGCAGCATTATTTCCAGTTAAGAGACGCAATTCCGGTGAAGGTATAGGCCCGCCCCTGGTCGCGGGCAGGAGCAACTGGACCCTGTCGACCCCTGGCGCTGCCAGGGGGATGCTTTTATACAGGCCGGCCCCCAGATCGAGCAGGGCGGTGATCAGCTCCTGTTCCGAGGCCTGGAAGGGATGCACCGGCGGCTTGTTCTTTGCTGTCCGGTTCAAGACGGTGTACCGCTGCCTTACTCCAGCCGGGGATTCCCCCCAAATAAAAAAGCGACCGTTTACTCCTTGATCTGTACCCTGCACCCAGGTGCCATGTAGGATAAGCATAAAGACTTCTCGCTCCTGCTTGCCGTATATCCGTTCAATATTCGCTGTGCAGCATAATTTTTCCTGCTACACCCCTGTTTAATCTTGACCTGACTTGCAACATATGTTACATTGTAACTGTTGTTACATAGGGAGGTATGGCCTTTGGACACCCTTACTCCGGCGCCGCAGCAAAAATGGCACCTTTTTATTTACAAGGTGCCCGGCGAACCTTCCAGTAAACGTATTTACCTCTGGCGCGAACTCAACCGGCTGGGAGCCCTCTACCTGCAGCAGGCTGTCTGCCTGCTGCCGGCGCAGCCCGGCCTGCTGGAGAAGCTGGAACAATTGCAGGCCCGGGTGAAGGAATTTGTCGGTAACTCCTATCTCTTTCGCGACCTGGAACTCGATTCCCAGCAAGAAACAAGGGTCATAAAAGAATTTCGGGAACTGCGCAACACAGAATACCAGGAAATGATTAAAGAAATCCATAAATACCTGGCCGAACTGGACAAGGAAATCCGCATCCATAATTTTTCCCCGGCGGAGGTGGAAGAGGAGGAAGCGGAACTGGAAAAAATCGAGCGCTGGTATCAGCGCGCCCGGCAGCGGGACTGGTATCATGCCCCCCTGGGTGAAGAAGCGGCAAGGTTGATTGAAGAAGCACGCGCAGCCCTGGCCAGATTTACCGACCTGGCCTATAGTGCCTCCAAAACTGACGAATCCCATCCGGGTAACTAGTACCCCATTCCCATCGTTTATTCCATTTCAGAAGAGCCCCTCATGGTGGTAGGCCGCCACCAGCGAACGGGAGCCATGAAAAGAGGATTAAGCCATGTCGTCGACCAATCCCTGGGCGCAGACGCCGGAGGAAGTACTGGCCAGCCAGCAGGTTGACCCGGAGCAGGGGTTAAACCCTGGCGAAGCCTACCGGCGCCTGGAGATTCACGGCCCCAATTGTACCCGCCTGCGCTCCACCCTATCCTTCTGGCATATCTTTGCCGAAGAAATCCGCGAACCCATGATCCTTTTGCTCCTGGCAGTAGCTGTCGCCTATTTCCTCCTCGGCGAACCGGGGGAGGCCCTGGCGGTAATGGCTATTATCCTGGGCATTGTCTTTATTGAAGTCGGGACCGAATTCCGCGCCAAAAAAGCTATTGCCGCCCTGCAGGAGTTGAACGCTCCCACCACCCCGGTCCTGCGCCAGGGCCAGGTAGAAGCAGTTAACACCGACGCCATTGTCCCCGGCGATATCCTGGTCCTCCAGGCTGGCAACCGCGTCCCGGCTGACGCCCGCCTGCTGGTGAGCGCCGGTCTGGCCGTCGATGAGTCACCCCTGACCGGGGAATCCCTGCCGGTGGAAAAAGACACCCGGCCCCTGGACCCGACGACCCCCCTGGCCGACCGCCGTAATATGGTTTATCAGGGTACGGTTATAACCCGGGGCGAAGGCCTGGCCTGCGTGGTGGCCACCGGACTGGCCACGGAACTGGGACGCGTCACCGGCCTGGTGCGCCAGGCCCGCGAGCCGCGTACCCCCCTGCAGCAGTTGATGCGCGAATTGAGCCGGGTGCTGGCCTTTATTGCCCTGGCCTTTGCAGTGTTTATTCCCCTCCTCCAATACCTGGTGGCCGGGGAGCCCTGGCCGCGGGCGATACTAACGGGCCTGAGCCTGGCCTTTGCCACCATCCCCGAAGAACTACCCATCCTGGTGACCATGGTCCTGGGCCTGGGGTCGCTGCAGCTCGCCCGGGAAAAGGCCCTGGTACGCCGGCTGCGGGCTGCGGAAACCCTGGGACATATTACCACCGTGGTCACCGATAAGACCGGTACCCTAACGGCCAACTCCCTGGCTCTGGAAACCCTCTGGCTGCCTGGGGACGGATACGTCACCCCGGACCTGGCACGGCCGGATAGCGCCGCCGGGGAACTATTAACAGCAGCCCTCCGGGCCCGCAGCCCGGTCGCCGCCGAAGTCCATGACCCCCTGGAGAAAGCCCTGGCTGAAGCCGCGGGTGACCTGGACTTGCCCGGGGGAGAACTGCGGGCCTTTTATCCTTTCAGTGCCGGGCAACGCTGGACAGGGGCTTTGTATGTCAGTTCGGATGCAGCCACCCTGTATGTCAAGGGGGCGGCTGAAGAGGTCCTGGCCCTCTGCACCCGGGCCGGCAGCGAAGGGGAGGTAATGGCGGCTGACATGCGCCGGGAGGCCGCTGCCGCCCTGGAACAATTGGCCGCTGCAGGTAAACGTGTCCTGGCCGTCGCCCGCCGCTCCTTCCCCGATTCGGCCCTGCCGGAGAACGCCGGGGTGGCGGGCCGGGAACTAACCCTGCTGGGTTTCTTAGCCTTTGCCGATTCCTTACGCCCGGAGGCCGCCGCTGCCGTGGCCGCCGTCCAGCGGGCCGGCATCAAAGTATTTCTCGCTACCGGCGACCACCCGGCCGCGGCGCAGCACATCGCCCGGCAGGCCGGCATACCGGCGTCCGGGATCCTTACCGGCGCCGAACTGGAACAGTTAAACCCCGATGAACGGGACCACGCCCTCCGGGAAACCCGGGTCCTGGCCCGCATCACCCCGGAGCAGAAATTCCAGCTGGTCCAGGCCCTGCAGGCGCGGGGGGAAATAGTCGCCATGATCGGTGACGGCATCAACGACGCCCCGGCCCTGGCCGTGGCCCATGTGGGCCTGGCCATGGGCGGCCAGGGCACCGACGTCGCCCGCGAGGCCGCCGGCGTCGTTTTGAGTGATGACCGCTTTGCCACCCTGGCCACGGCCATTCGCCTGGGCCGCGGCCTGCTGGCCAACCTGCAAAAGGCGGTGCGCTATTACCTGGCGGTGAAGGTAGCCCTCATCGCCGCCATACTGGTGCCGGTCGCCCTGGGGCAGGCCGCTCCCCTTTCACCTTTGATGATCATCCTCCTGGAGCTCTTCATGGACCTGGCCGCCTCGGCCGCCTTTGTTATCGAACCGCAGGAGGAACCCCTGATGGCGCACCCTCCGCGCCGGCCGGGACAGCCCTTCGTGGACCAATCTATGGTGCGGGTAATCTTCACCGGGGGCCTGCTCTTGGCCCTGGCGGTAGGAATTGCCTACCAGGGCCTGCAGCTCTGGTGGAGACCCGCCCCGCTACCGGCACGCCAAACGGCCGCCTTTGCCACCTGGATGCTGGGCCACGTCCTGCTGGCCTATTCTCTGCGGACCATCAGTGTGCCCCCTTTCCGCCAGGGTTTCTTTAGCAACGGCCTCCTTAACCTCTGGGCCCTGGGAGCCGTAACCATAACTTTCCTGGCCGTCTACCTGCCGCTCTTACAGGCCCTCCTGGGGACAACTATCTTACCCGCCGGGGCATGGGGTCTGGTAGTTGCAGCCGCTCTGCTCCCCGGCGCGGTGATGGCGTGCTACCGGCCCGGACAGCACGGATAGCTTGACAGGGATAGGAATTGCTATTGCCCGTCCCGGGCGATAGTGGTACAATTGTAACGGGGAGGAAAAGGTATGCCTGAAGAAGCCAGGAAAGAAATAGCTGCCGGGATAGATGATATATCCTATACGCGAGGTTTTGACCCCTTCAATTACCTGGTCCAGCAGCTTAATAACATGGATGCACGCTGGGAAACCAGGTTTAGTAAGGTAGAAACCCGGTTTACCGAGTTAGAGAAAAAATTCGAAAGTCGGTTTGCCGAGTTAGAGAAAAAGTTTGAAGGTAGGTTTACCGAGTTAGAAAAAAAGTTTGAAGGTAGGTTTAACGAACTAGATAATAAATACGAAAACCGGTTTACCAGAATAGAAACAGAAATGGGGACG
>JASUSX010000122.1 GCA_030445875.1 Clostridia bacterium | reverse complement strand
CTCTTCCGATCTTTTTTGATGAAAACCAGCGGGGGACCATAAGGTGGCGGCTGGTTTTTTCTATTCCTTTTTTTTATCCTGGTTTTGTCTTTTGACTGGAGGAGGGTTGCATTTTTGGCTGCGGCGACTGAAAAATTAGAGTTACGCCGGGAGGTTACCGTCTGGGGATCTTATATGTGGGGCTACGCCGATGTCGGCGCCGATATTTACGCCGCCCTGGGCCTGGTCATGCTCTGGGCTAAAGGGGCTACCGGCCTGGCCTTCGCCCTGGCCGGGCTGGTGTATATTATGATCGGGCTGGCCTATACCGAACTGGCCGCTACCTACCCCGTGGCCGGCGGGGGGCAATTCTTTACCCTGCGCGGGCTGGGCGATTTCTGGGGTTTTGTAGCCGGATCGGCTTTATTGCTGGACTATACCATCGATATTGCCCTGTTTGCCACGGCGTCCGCCGGTTATATCAATTTTTTCCTGCCCTACCTGTTTGGTATTGATGTCGATTCCCTGGCCATCAGCATCGGGCCCCTGCACCACGTCAACCTGGTCTGGATGGCCGAAGCCCTGGTCCTGGTAATCTTTCTTATCGCCCTCAACATCCGCGGGATGCGGGAATCCTCCCTGCTCAATGAAGTTTTGGGTGCTATTGATATTTTGACGGAATCAACGATTATTGTCTTCGGTTTCCTTTTTGCCTGGCGGCCGGAACTACTAGCCCACCAGTGGCTCACCCAATTCCCTACTTTTAAGGAATTTGCCTACGGTTCCTCCCTGGCCATCATTTCCTTCGTCGGTCTGGAATCCATCTCCCAGGCGGCCCAGGAAACAAAACGTCCGGCCACGGTTGTCCCCCGCACCTCCGTCGGCCTGATCTTCACCGTATTTATCTTTGCTACCGCTTTCTCCACCATGAGCCTGGGGGTCCTGCCCTGGCAGGATATTGCCGAGGCCGTCGGCGACCCGGTGGCCACCCTTGCCCATGCCATCCCCTTTATCGGCATTATCGCCGGCCCCTTTGCCGCCCTGCTGGGGGCTACCATCCTGCTGATCTCGGCCAACTCCGGCGTGATGAGCGCCTCGCGCCTGACCTTCGCCATGAGCCAGTTTCATTTTATCAGCGACTGGTTCAATGCCGTTCACCCGCGTTTCCGCACTCCTTACCGGACCATCCTGGTCTTTTCCGGCATCGGCGTCCTGCAGATTGTCCTTTCTTTCCTGACACCCAACGCCATGGACACCCTGGGTAACATGTACGCCTTCGGGGCGACCACCGGTTATATCCTGGTCTTCCTGGCCCTGATCAAGCTGCGTTTTACCGATCCCTATGCACCCCGGCCCTATAAAGTACCCTTAAACATCAAAATCAACTACCACGGCCGGACGGTGGAGTTTCCCCTCCTGGGGGTTATCGGTACCCTGGGCATTAGTACTATTCTCTTTGAGGTCATCCTGACCCATGCCATCGGCCGCATCGCTGGCCCGGCCTGGATCCTCCTGTGCTTTATCTATTATGTTTATTACCGCCGCAAGCACGGCTTCCCCGTCCTCGGTAATATACCCCGGGACTGGGAAGGCCAGCAATTAAAGGTCCTGGAGGCGGCGGAGGAGTACGACCTCCTGGAGGAATACAAACAGGCCCTGGCCGAACGGGATCGCAAGGAGGCTGTTGCCCATGGCAGCTAAAAGAAGCACCCGGAAGGTTTGCCAGTCCCTCACCTGGCGTGATTACTACCAGATGGTGACTACCCTGGCCATGCTGATCCTGGGACCGACCATCTGGGTCCGCGCCCTGGCCCATCCCAGCCCCATGGCCTGGATCGTTGGCGCCGGTTTCCTGGGCCTCGGCATCTACCGCGGCCTGGCCTTTATCCATTATTTTACCCGACGCCATAGGGAGGTGCGGGCATGACGGCTATTCACACCCATCCCCTGGGTATTTTCCTGGCTCTGGTTTTTATCGTCAGTATGGGGCGCCTATTCTGGTGGATGCTACATGTGCCGCCGGCCGTTCCCTATGAAGTGGCCCATGTCACCCGGACAGTCCAGGCGGTAAAACGGATCCTGGTCCCGGTAGTGGACAGCGATTACGCCCGCCGGGCCATTGAACTGGCCTGCCGGTTGGGGGCCGAGCAAAAGGCCGAAATCATTTTGTTGGCCGTCCTGGAGGTACCCCTCACCTCGCCCTTAGGGGTGGCCCTGCCGGAGACCGAGGCCCGCTTAAATGAGGTCCTGCAGCAGGGGGTAGAAATCGTTAATTTTCATCAGTTACCCAGTAGCACCAGGATTATAAGGGCCCGGACGGCGGGTACCGGCATCCTCCAGGCCGCCGCCGAGGAAGAGGTGCAGTTAATCGTTATCGGTGTCCGGCCCAAACGCCAGCTCGGCGGCCTGGGGAGCACTTCGGAATGGCTGTTGCGCCGGGCCACCTGCGAGCTATTGATTGATCGCCAGCCTGCATAGGGGGTGTTATTATGCGCGTTATAATCATCGGTTGCAGTCGCCTGGGAGCCAGCCTGGCCAGCTCGCTGGCTGCCAGCGGCCACGAAGTAAGTATCATTGATGCTAAAAGCGAAGCCCTGGAGCGTCTGCCCCATGACTTCCCCGGCCAGGTCTACCAGGGGGTGGGCATTGACCTGGAGCTCCTGGCCCGGGCCGGGGCCGACAACGCCGATGTCCTTATCGCTGTGACTGATCGGGACAGCGCCAACCTGGTCTCCGCCCAGGTAGCCAGGGAAAAGTTTCATATTCCCCGGGTCATTGCCCGGGTCTATGATCCCAAGGCTGCCGAGGCTTACCGGGCCATGGGCCTGGATATCTTCTGTCCCACTACCTGCGGCATTGACTATATCATGTCGCGCCTGGGGGGTGCAAAATAATGTACGTAATAGTAGCCGGTGGTGGTAAAATCGGTTTCAACCTCACCAAAACCTTGCTGGATGATGGCCAGGAGGTATTGTTAATCGAGAAAGACCCGCGCAAGTTCCGCTGGCTGGAGGACCGCCTGGGCCAGGTTGTCCTCCGGGGTGATGCCACCGAGGTGGCTACCCTGGAAGAGGCCGGCGCCAGGCGGGCCGATGCGGTGGCCGCCGTCACCGGTTTTGACGAAGATAATATTATGATTTGCCGTCTCGTCCAGAAGGTCTTCGGGGTCAACCGGGTCATCGGCCGGGTTAATAACCCCCAGAACGAAGACGCCTTTCGCTTGCTGGGCATTAACAATATCATCAACAGTACCCGGTTAATCTACCGCCTGGTCCTGCAGGAGGTCGATGCCTGCGGCCTTATCCCCCTGCTAACGTTAAAGGGCGGCGAGGTAGAGTTTTTAGAAACCGTCCTGCCCCCGGAATCCCCGGCCGCCCATGTGGCTGTCAAGGATCTCATCCTGCCGGAACAGTGCCTGCTGATGGCCATCCTCCGGAAGGAGGACCTAATCTTTCCCCGCGGCGACGTCGTTTTACTGCCCGGGGACCAGGTTATTGCCGCCGCCAGGGCGGATGAGGTTGAGGCCCTCCGTCGGGCCCTCCTGGGCAGTGTATAAGCAAAGCAAAGCACTCCCTCCAGGCCGGCTCGCCGCCTGGAGGGAGTGCTGGCTTCTTCAACCAAAAGCTGCCAACCGTCACTCTACCGGCTTAAAAATAAACCCGTAGTAATCCTGGTTGAGGCCCTCTTTGACCACCCCCACCGCAGCCTTCAGTTTCATCCCCACGGCTATCTCTTCATTGTCAATCTGGCCCGCAGCCCGCAAACCATGGGGGAACTCGACAATGCCGAAGGCCAGCCAGGGTTTCATGTAACCCTCGGGCAGGTTATAGACCCGCGTCCAGGTCACAAGGGTGGCCTCGCCTGCCAGGGGCACGGCCTCAAACTGGCGGTTGCCGCACTGGCGGCAAACTAGATAAGCTGGGTGAGGCCCTCGTTCATAGTACAGTAGGCGTGGTTACCGTAGGTCTGGTTGTGGATGACGAAGACCGGCATGGAGGAGGAGATGATCCCGGCCATGGGGCCAACAGCACCGTGCTCGTGGCAGGGCTTAAAGGTGATAGTCCCTCCGGCCGCCTGCTTTTCGGCCTCTTCCGGCGTCGCAGCCCGGCCCTCATAGATCAGGGCGCCGATTACTGCCCCCCGCATAGGGCCAGGCATCCGTTCCCAGGTCAGGGGCGGCCCGGCATGGAAAAGGGTATCCGGGGTCATACCCGGGATAATGTCCAGGGCGCGGCGAATATCTACCAGCACCGGTACGGAAGAGGCATAGCGCTCAAAGGCCTCTCTATTGGCGGCGTCGATATCCGCCCGGTGGCTCAATTTCTCCAGGGCGGCGATTAATGCCACCTGGCCCCGGGCCGGCGGTTCCCAGTCCAGATGGGTTACCTCGAGCCCTACGCCCTCCAGTTCGGCGGCAAAGCCGGTGTTACCCAGGTTAAGGGCCTTGATTTCCTGCTGGAAGAGCTCATTGATAGCCATCCACAATCACATCCTTTCCGGGGGATGCAACTGTTTAACCAGGTAGGCAGCCAGGCGGGCCGCCCGGATATTGCTGCTGCAGGTAATCACTCCGGCTTCCTCCAGCAGGCGGCGCTGCTGTTCTAACCCCTGGGGGTCGGCGGAGGTACCAATAAGGGTTGCAATAAAGACCAGTTGCCGTCCTTCCCTGGCAGCCTTCTCCCTGGCCTCCCGTACGCCCCTGGCTGTGACCCCGGCCGGGTCGCTGTGGGAGCCATGGCCCAGGATCACGTCCAGGAGGATTACCACTACCTCCGGATCGGAGGCCTCCTGGAGCAGGCGCGGCAGCCTGAGAGCCGGTTCCAGCATGGGGTGGGGCCGCCCCCGGGTAAAGTAATCCTCCCCCATATCCAGGAAGGTATGACCCTGGCTGCGCTCCACATCGGCCAAGGCCTCCCCCTCATCCAGGGGCACGTTGGAGAATATGGGGAGTCCCTCCTGGCGGAAGACGGTCATGGCCTCATCGCAGAGGGTACCACCGCCGTACAGGGCGCGCACATACCTCTGGCCAGGTTTTCTAACAGCCAGGAACTCCTGCAGCAGAGGCCGCCATTCTTCTTCTGGCAAAATGACTTCCCCACCACCCCGGGCCAGGGCGACGGCCTGCAGGGCTGTCTCTTCCAGGTTGCGGCACTGGATAATCCCAGCCCCATGGGACACCGTGATCTGGGCCCCCAACAGGCATAACACCACCGGTTTCCCCGTTTGGGCCGCCCGGGCCAGGACCTTCTCGGCTACCTCCGGCGCCGGCGGCTTGGAGATCAGGACAACCACCTTGGTTTGGGTATCGGCGGCCAGGGCATCCAGGGCCGCCAGGGTAGTCAGGCCGCCTACCCTGGCCGATAGGTCGCGGCCGCCGGTGCCGATGGCCTGGCTGATACCTTCCCCCAGGTCGTCAATCAAGGTCGTCACCTGCTGGATGCCCGTACCCGAGGCGCCGACAATGCCGATACTCCCCCGCCGGACGCGGTTGGCGAAACCCAGGGGCACGCCGTTGATGATAGCTGTGCCGCAGTCGGGACCCATCATAAGTAAGCCTTTAGCGACGGCTGCCTTTTTGAGATCGACCTCGTCCTCCAGGCTGACGTTATCGCTAAAGAGGAAGACGTGCATCCCCTGCCGCAGGGCCTCCCGGGCTTCCCGGGCGGCGTAGATACCCGGTACGGAGATTAGCGCCAGGTTATACCCCGGGTTTAGCCGGCAGGCCCCGGCTATGCTGCGCGGCTTTTCCCTGCCGCCCTCTTCCCTTCCGCCTGCCGCACCGCGGCGCTGTGAACCCAGGAGTTCATCGATCTTTTGCAATACCTTATCCAGGACACCCGCATCGGTTACCCGGACGCCGATGAGCAAATCATTGGGCAGGGCTTCCCTGGCCTCCCCGGTCAGCAGGCCCACCCGGGCCAGGGATTCTTTATTGAGTTCGGTCCCCATCCCGACCAGGACGTCCTGGACCTCTACCATCCCGGCCACCTGGCCGGAGACACGCATCAGCGTTACTGAGTCAAAATAGGTATTGGGCTTGACAATCGTTTTGGTCAGCACTCCGGCACCCCAGCTTTCCTTGAGTATTGGGCCCCAACGACCTCACCGACACCTATCCCCCAGGCTCACCCCCGGCCTTCTCCTGGCCTTGGCTTCTGCCCAAAATGGACCTGCCCGGGGGAGAAATATCCCCGTGTGGCGATTAGCCCTCCTGGGGGGCTCCCGGAAACACCCAGGAAAACCCCAGGTAAATACCCCTGGCTATATCCGTCCCCGAGGTCGCCCCCAGGCCCAGGAGGTTACGGGCGGCCGTGTTTACCAGGGCTGGCATCCCGTTGATTACAGCATATACGACCTCCTGCAAATATTCATGGTAGTCCTCCGCCAGGGCCCAACGCAGGAAAAAGGCACTAATTTCATTGGTGCGTCCCAGGTTGGTAGCTATGGCCCCGCGAAATCCTTCCAGGTAGGGCTGGTAGTCTGCTCCCCCGCCAGTGGCGGCTAGTAAGCCCAGCAACAAGTCATCGCCGCCAGGGGTTAAGCCCGGGCCATAGCCCAGGAGGCCCTTTACGGCTCCCTCCAAGCTACCACTTTCCCACCCCAGGAAAGCGGCCCGCAGTTGCTCCAGATAGCCTGCCCTGGTATCTCCCCACCCATCTTTAACCCCCCAGCGGCCAATGGCCTGCCCCAGAGCAGTCACATTCGTCCAGGATAAGCCTTCCCTCGTCCAGCGCAGTGCTGCTGGCTCCCGCCCCTGCCACGGTCTGGCCTGCCGGCAGTCAACAGTAAGGACACCATCTGCCTGTAACCCCCCACCTGCCAGGGTAACGGGCATATCCTTCTTTAGGCCCAGGCCAATAAAGTCGAGGTTTTCCGGGAGGTCGAGGACCATAAAGGCTGCGGCATTGCCTGTGCCTGGCCCCACCAGGGATAAAAACTCGCACCCAAGATAAAGATTTACTACCCGGCGA
>JASUSX010000121.1 GCA_030445875.1 Clostridia bacterium | reverse complement strand
AGGATTGCATGATGTCGAAAACAGTTGGTGCCTTTTTCAGTAACTAACAGGTAGCGAAAGAAGCGGTAGAAGACCTGCGCCGCGCTGGTTTTGACAAAGAAATATCTATCCTGGCCCGCAATCAAGGCGCCGAGGGAGGTGAACGCGGCGGCGAAGGTGGCGGCCTCAATATGGGGGTTGATACTGGCGGCATCAGCACCGGTGTAACCACCGGCGGTGTCCTGGGCGGCCTGGCCGGCCTGGCAGCCGGAGCCGGGGCCCTGGTAATCCCCGGCCTGGGACCCCTCATCGCTGCCGGCCCCATTGCCGGCCTGCTATCGGGAGCGGCCACCGGCGGCGTTGCCGGGGGACTCATCGACTGGGGTATCCCGGAGGCCGAGGGCCGGGAGTATGAAAACGACATCCGCCAGGGTAAGATGCTGGTCTCCGTCCGCTGCGACGACCGGCGCGCCGACCAGGCCAACCGCATCTTAAATGACCACGGCGCCGACCGGGTACGAACCCATTAACGTAGCCATTAAGGGTAAGCTCAGGCAGGCTGTAAAAAGATGGCAGTCCCCTGCCATGGCGGCCTGCCTGCACTATGCTGGATCCGGTGCCAGTAATGCCTTGTATGAGGAGCAGGCCGTCGGCGGAAGCTAACTGAAGGAGGGCAGTACAAAAGGAGGCTTGCTCATGGCCAGAAGGCGCGGGATTATGTCCGAGGAATTAAAATATGAACTGGCCCGGGAGCTAGGGGTTTACGACACCGTGGTCAGGGATGGCTGGGGTGAGGTACCATCCCGGCAATGCGGCAACCTGGTCCGACTAGCCATTGAAAAAGCTGAACAGATGGTAAGGCAAAACCAGTTGTAACTGCCCCCGGCCGGAAGCCACCAGGCTTCCGGCTTAATTTTGCCTGAGGTGGTTAATCCGTTCATAGGGCTCCATAATGTGAGTAATGCGGACGCCGAAATTCTCGTTGACCACTACTACCTCCCCCTGGGCGATGGGGGTACCGTTCACGGTAATCTGAACCGGTTCTTCCACCAGCCGGTCCAGCTCGACAATAGCCCCCGGCGCCAGGCTCAAAATATCCTGGATGCGTTTCATCGCCGTCCCCAGGATAACCTCTACATCCAGGGGGACGTCCAGGATCAGGTCGATATTGCGCGCCGGAGTACCATAGACCTGCCCTTGGTTATTGTTACTTCCTCCGGCCGGGGCCGCCGGGGCTGGCGAGGGTGCCGGCGCAGGTGCGGGCGTTGAGGGCGGGGTGGAGGAGGCCGCTGCTGCCGCCGGTGCCGGGGCGGAAGCCGGTGGAGGTGCCGCTGCTGGCTGGGCTAGCGTGTTTGTTGCCGGGGGAACCAGACCCGGCCGGGGGTCCGTTTGCTCCTCCCGGGGCTGGGTAGCAGGTGCCTGGGGGTTCATGAGCATATCTACTTCCGCTTTAGCAACTTCTACAGGTATAACCTGCATCATCTGGCTGTCGATGAGATCCTCAATCTCCATCTTGAAATAGACTACCGCTATCGCCTGCTTTTCCGGCCAGGGCGAAGTGTACTCCCCACCTTCGGCACCAATAGCCGTCAGGCGGGGCGGGCTGATCTTCACGCTGCGCTGGAAAATAGTCGACATGGAGGTAGCGGCGCTGCCGATCATCTGGTTCATGGCTTCCGCCACGGCGCTGCTCTTAATCTCATCCAGTTCCGGCGGCACGTCTCTGCCGCTGCCTCCCATCATCAGGTCGGCAATAATAGCAGCGTCGCTGACTTTAATAATCAGCAGGTTAGCCCCTTCAATGCCTTCGGTAAAATTAACCTCGACCAAGATATAGGGCACCTGGAAGGAAGCAAAAAGCTCCGGTGGAGTCATGACCTGGATGGTTGGGGTGGTAATCAAAACCCGTTTATTCAGGATCTGCGACAGGGCGGTAGCGGCGCTCCCCAGGGAGATGTTGCCGATCTCGCCCAGGGTATCCTTTTCCAGGTCGGACAGGGTTAATTCCTGGTCTACCGGTAGTTCCACCTTGCCGTTTAACAGGGCGTCGATTTCCTCCTGGGATAAAAAGTCTGCCATTTACACCACCTCCGTTACTTGCACGGCGATTTTTTTCGCCGCTACGCCTGGCTGGACCTTGAACTTGGGGTGCCCGTCGATATAGAGGTCCAGGTCTTCGCCCACCATCCTATCCAGGGTAATAACGTCGCCCACCTGCAGCTGGATAAAATCCCGCACCGGTAAGCGGGTCCGGCCACAATAGGCTATCAGCTCCACCGGCACCCAGGCCAGGATGCGTTCCACTACGCCCCGGTAGTCGGGCCGGGCTTCACCCTCCCCGGCCGTAGCAAACCAGTGGCTGGCTGACAGGCGCGAGATAACCGGTTCCAGGAGCATATAGGGTAGGCACAGGTTGAGCAGGCCCTCATACTGGCTGATGGTTGTACTCAAGGTGACCACGGCCACCGTCTCATTGGGCGAGATAGCCTGGGTAAACTGGGGATTAGTTTCCATAGATTCCAGGCGGGGGGTGAGTTCCTGGATATCCGACCAGGAGTAATTCAGTTGCTCCAGGACGCGGCTGTTCAACCGCCGCAGGACGTGGAGTTCTATCTCCGTCAGTTCCCGTTTGGTGGCCACCATCTCCCCGCGGCCGCCAAAGAGCAGGTCGATAATAGGCAGAATAAAGTTCATATTCGTTTCCAGTACGGCCGAGCCCTTCAGGGGCTCCGCGGTAAAGACGTTCATCAGGGTTGGCGTGGGCAGGGAAAGGATAAAGTCCTCGTAGGTCATCTGCTCCACCGAAACGATCTTCACCTGGATGTTGGCCCGCAGGTAAGCTGAGAGGAAGTTGGCTACCAGGCGGCCGTAATTCTCGTGAATCATGTACAGGGTACGCAGTTGTTCCTTGGAAAATTTGTTGGGCCGGCGGAAATCGTATTTTTTGGTCCGGGGGGCTGCGTCTTCCTTAATGGTTTCCGCCTGGACTTCACCGCTGTTCAAGGCCTGCAGCAGGGCATCAATCTCCGATTGGGAGAGGACATCAGCCACAATTACTCACCTGCTTCAAGCCAGGACTTTTTCCAGGGCCTGGAGGACACGATCCTGCTGGAAGGGCTTGACGATAAAGTCCCTGGCCCCGGCCTGGATGGCTTCCATAACCATTAACTGCTGCCCCATGGCGCTGCACATGATGATCCTGGCGCCGGGGTCCACCTGCTTGATGGCCTTGACGGCGGCTATGCCGTCCATTTCCGGCATGGTGATGTCCATGGTGACGACATCGGGGCGCAGTTCCTGGTACATGGCGACAGCCTTTTGCCCGTTTTCCGCTTCCCCGGCGATTTCGAAACCATTTTTCACCAGGATGTCCTTGATCATCATCCGCATGAAAGCGGCGTCGTCGACAATCAAAACCCTTTTACCCATATAGTCTCCCTCCGTAAATCAGTCTAACTCCAGGCCCAGGGACTGCAGGATTTTACCCAGGGCCTCATTCTCAGGAATAAGAAAAAAGTGGCCGCTAATGGTAACCATCTCACTGTAGAACCTGGTCTCTATAACCAGGGCGCGGTCGGAAAAATAACCCCCTTCCAGGAAGGCGGCACTCAACACCGCCCCCAGCATATCAAAGGCGAAGGCGGGTACAGACGGGGTAAAGGTCAGGTGGCAAAAGCCGGCAAAGGCGTTTAAGAAGGAACCCGTCAGGATGTTGCCCATTTCCGTCAGCACCGAGCTACCCATCTCATCCAGCTCGATAGTAGTCCCCTGGGGCTTGCCGAGCAAAAGGTCGATTAATAAAAAGGCGCTGGGTTCGTTGAGGAGGAAAAAGATCTTGCTCGGCGCCGGGCCGCTCACCGAGAATTCCACGCAGGCTACCGGTTCTTCCTCGTAGCCCACCAGGCTGGCGATCTCCTGTAAAGGCAAGACCCCGGCCCGGGGGACAGTCATCTGGATGCGGCCGCCCAACATGTTGGCCAGGGCCGTAGCCGCGTTGCCGGCGCCGATGTTGCCTATCTCTTTTAAGGCATCCAGGTGCAGGGCGTTGAGTTTGTCCCAGGTTTCCATTAATTCTCCCTCCCGCGACCGCTATTAGTAGCTCCTTACGCGCCCTCCGGGCGGCGGTAAAACCAGGGTGCAACCTTGATGAAGCCCAGTTCGCGATAGTGAAAGAGGCTCTCGGTAGCCCCGATAAAAAGTACGCCCCCCGGGGACAAGGCCCGGTAAAAACGCTGGTAAAGCTCGTTCTGGGTGGCGGTAGTAAAATAGATGACGACATTACGGCACAGGATCAGGTGGTAGTTGCTGCCGTAAGGGTCCTTGAGCAGGTCGTGCTGGCGGAAGTTGACCAGGCCCTTAATCCTTTCCTGGATACAGTAATGGTCTCCTTCCTGGCGAAAAAAGCGTTCCAGCCGCGCCCGGCTCACCGCCTGGAGGGCCCGGCTGGAATATACCCCCCGGCGGGCGGCTGCCAGGGCACCCGGGTCAATATCGGTGGCCTCTATCTGATGCCTGCCCCCCGGGGCCATCTCCGTCAGGAGGATGGCGACTGAATAAGGCTCCGGCCCATCGGCGCAGGCCGCGCTCCAAACCTTGAGGTTAGAGAAACGGTCGAGTAACTGGGGCAGGATCTCCTTTTCCAACCGGGCGAAGATCTCCGGGTTACGGAAAAACTCTGAGACATTGATGGTGATCTTATCGATAAAGCGCTGCCACTGCTGGCTATCCTGACTTAAAAGGCGCAGGTAAGCCCCATAATCCGGCACCTGGAGGAGGGACATCAGGCTATCAATGCGCCTTTTGAGCTGGGGTTCTTTGTAGCCGTCGAGGTAAAGGCCAAAGCTCCGGTGTACCTCCTGTTTGAAGGTGGCGAAATCCATGCTCTACCTCCGTTAAATCGTCTTCAGGGGACGGCCGATGGTGCGGATATGTACTTGGCCAGTTGCCAGGTCAAAGATCATGGTCCGGCCGAAGTTGCCGCCGGTGTCGGCGCCGGCAATGGGGATGCCCAGGCCCTCCAGGGTCTGGCGGACCATGGCCGTATTGCGCTGGCCTATGTTTAAGAAGGAAAGGTGCCGGTCGACGGAGGTAAACATCTGGGCGCCCCCCGCTATCCGGGCTACCAGCCTGCTGCGCCGGGCGCCCCGGCGGAGCATCTCCGCCAGCATGTCGGGGATGGCCAGGTCGGCGAATTTGGCCCGGTTACCATGGTCCTGAAACTGCCTGCTGTCGGGGAGCATAATATGGGCCAGGCCACCCCACCGGCTTACCGGGTCATAAAGGGCGATCCCCACGCAGGAACCCAGCCCCAGGGTAACCAGCCGCTCCGGCGCCAAGGCTACCCGCCAGTCGGCTATGCCTACCTTGGCCTCTTCTAGCTTAATTACAGCCTCCATGGGCCTTCCTCTTCCGTTTTCTTTTAATTTGAGCTCGACTTACATATTTTAGCACCGCCCGGGGCATAATACAATATATACTTGTGGTGGGGGGCCTGTTATGCTTTTCTGTTCCCGGTGCGGGCAAGCCTTGCCGCCGGGGCAGCGTATCTGCCCTGCTTGTTATCCCGAACCGGGCCCGAGCGATCCCCGGCAAGAGGCGCATTTGTGCCTGCTGCTGGGCAATTTCTCCTGGACCCGCCACCGCTCCGCTCTGGCCGGCCTCTTTTACCGGGCTGCCCTGGATCTGGACCCTGACAACTGGGAGGCCTGTTTTAACCTGGGCTGCCAGGCCTGGCAGCAGGGCGACATCCACCAGGCCCTGGGCTGGTGGGAGGCCAGCCTGAAGGTAAACCCGGACAATTACCTGGCCCACTTTAATCTGGGTACTTATTTCCTCTACAGCCGCAATTTAAGCGCCGCCCGCTACCACCTGACCCGGGTGCGGCGCCTTAAACCCGACTACCTGGCCGGCCGCATTAACCTGGGTACTGTCTACCTCCTGCTGGGCCTCCTGGAGGCTGCCCGGCGGGAGTACACCTTTGTCCTGGGCCAGAGCCCGGGCCATACCGGTGCCCGGCGGGGCCTGGCCCTGGTGCAAAGGGTTGCTATGGCCCGGCAGGACCACAGGGGAAGCGCCCGGAATTAACGCCGCAGATTATTGGCCAGGCCCCACATTTCATCAGCCACCCGGACGGAACGGGAATTAAGCTCGTAGGCCCGCTGGGCCAGGATCAGCCGGGTCATGGTGGCCGCCAGGTCGACGTTGGCCGCCTCCAGGTAGCCTGACCGCAGGGTGCCCAGCCCCGCCTCCCCGGGCCGGCCGGCTGCTGCCGCACCGCTGGCCGCTGTTTCCCGGTAAAGGTTATCCCCTGCCGCCTCCAGGCCGGTGGGATTGGGGACATTGTAAAGGCTAATCTCCCCCACGACCCGGGTCTCCCCGTTAATAACCGCCGTCACCGTGCCGTCAGCAGCTACGGTAATATTCTCCGCCTCCGGCGGCGGGTCGGCGGAAATATCCAGATAGTAACCGCTGGCGTTGACCAGGTAGCCGTCGGCGTCGCGGTGGAAGTTGCCATCCCTGGTAAGGAGCAGTTCCCAGTCCGTCCCATTGGGCCGGTAAACGGCCAGGAAGCCCTCCCCCTGGATGGCCAGGTTCAGGGGGTCACCGGTCTGCACCAGGGTACCCTGGCTGAAATCCTTCTCGACAGCCGCCACCTTCACCCCGGCCCCCAGGGCGGGGGGGGTGGCCGCCCGGGTGTCCACGGGCATCCCGCCTTCCCGGACTGACCGGTAGACCAGGTCAGCGAAGTCCACGCGGCCCTGCTTGTAGGCGGTAGTATTTAAGTTGGCCACATCGTTGGCCAGGCTATCCACCTGGAGTTGCTGGGCCCGCATACCGCTGGCCCCGCGCCAGAGTGCACCGATCATCAGGTCTGCCTCCCCGAAAATAAGGTTCTACCAATTTTGTTACCGCTGAAACTCAAGCCATTTCTGGGGTGAGGCAGGTTCCCTTCGGACGCTGGTTGCGCCATTATACTTG
>JASUSX010000120.1 GCA_030445875.1 Clostridia bacterium | reverse complement strand
AAGAGACCTCACTCCTTATTAGGTGTTTTTATTCCTGTGAGGTCTCTTTTCTCTTTTTCTCTCCCTTTTCCTGCTGCCTACTGTAATTTTACACTAACTCAATATCCAGGGGATGTTCTTCTACCTGGCCGTCGGGCCGCTCTACCTCCAGGGTGTAGCGGTTAAAAAGGGCGGCTACGGTGCTGAGACCGGCCAGGATAGCCAGCTCGCTGCTGGCCAGGACCCCTAAGACCCCCAGGGCACCGACGGTGGCCGGTATTTCGGCCACGGTTTTACCTTCCTTTTTAACCTTGATCCGCGTGACATTCCCCTGGCGCAGGATGCCGCGGATGCGCTCCACCAGTTTGCCACTCCAGCTCGCCAGGTCCCTTTGCAAACCCTCCCTGGTGCTCTCTTCGTACTGGATCAGGGCCTCCAGGACGTCACCGCCGGCGCGTTCCAGGGCTTCCCGGGCCTCGCGGTAACTAATGCCCAGGCGTTCACGTAGCTGGTCGATCTTTTCCAGGTCCGTCATTAGCGTTGCCCCCTATTTCCTTAATAAAAACCAGTGATTTGAGCTGCCTGCCTAAATAGTATTCCAAAAAGGCCGGCATAATTTCCCCCAGCTCCCGGGCGAGGGTGGGGCCAAACCGCAGGCGCTGGAGATGCTGCCAATTTATATGGTTTAACTGTTGCCACATCTTTATACTGCCCGGCAGGACCTGGTATTCCGGGCCTTCCTGGCCCTGGCAGCCCTTACAGATAGTCCCCCCTGCGGCCGGAGCTACCACCACCCGGCCGGTGCTCCCCAGGGGTCCCTCACAGACGGCGCAGCAGTCCAGGCGCGGTTCCAGACCCATAATCCCTAACGCCCGGGCCTCAAAGGCCCGGGCCACCAGGTCCGGGGGGAGGGTGGCCAGGAACGCCAGGCCCTGCTTTAAGAGGTTGTACATGGCCGGGTTCACCTGGCCGGGCATAACGACGGCGTCGGCTATCTCCATAAAGTAACAGGCCACGGCCAGGCGCTGCAGGTCCTGCCGTAAAGGCGCGTAAATAGATTCTACTGCACACTGGGTGACAGTGGCCAGATTTTTCCCGGCGTAAAATAAAAAGCGGGACCGGCAGAGCTGCTGGGTACCGCTACGCAGGCTACTGTGGGGTTTGCGGGCCCCTTTTACTATGGCGTCTACCTTGCCGTGCCCGGGAGTAAGGATGGTTAAAAGCCGATCCGTTTCCTGGTAATCCCGGCTCCTGAGGACTATGCCTTCAGCCCGGAAGTAACCCGCCACCTTTACTACCTCGCTTTACTGGCTGCCCTCACCCTGGTCGGCGCCGCCGGCGACCAGTTGCAGGGTTGCTACCGCCGGGCTATCCCCGGGATAGACCCCGCGATAAAGAAGGTAAGCCTCAATATTGCCTGTCAGGGTGAACAGGTGCCACCAGGCTTCGCTTATTTCCATGGGTATCATCCTTTCCGGGTTTCTCCCACAGGTCAGGTACTAAATAGACTGGCCCAAAAGCAAAGCCCTATACTGGTTTTCTACTGGATGAGCCGGCGGTCATAACCCATCTGCCACTGACCGACGTTGGGCCGGCCGGTAAGGCCAAGGAAAAAGGCACCTTACTTCAGGGTAAAAACATCAGGCAAGAGTTCCTTCAGAGTGCGGCGCTGCACAGGGCCACCGGGCTGGCCGGTGATGACCTCCAGATCAGGGGCAAATTCGGCCAGGACCTGGCGGCAGGCACCGCAGGGGAAACAGGCCCGCTCATCGCCCCCTACCACGGCCAGGGCGACAAAATCCCTTTCCCCGGCAGCCACGGCCTGGAACAGGGCCACCCGCTCGGCGCAGACTGTTAAACTATAGGCAGCATTTTCTATATTGCCGCCACTGTAAATCCTGCCCTCCGCCGTCAGCAGGGCCGCCCCCACCTTAAACCGGGAGTAGGGGGCATAGGCTTTCTCCTGCGCCGCGGCTGCTATGGCTATGAGTTCCTGCTGGTTGTATTGCAAAAAAGGTTCCTCCCCTTGCCATTTTACCATTCCGGGGGCCACAGGTCAATTTTACCGCCTGTCCCACCTTGCAGGGCGCTAATAAGGTTTATAGCCCCAAACGGGGGCCAAAAATAAAGTAAGCCACAATTACTGCTCCCACCGCGGTAATCAACACCGCCCCGGCGGCCACGTCCTTGGCGATGCGCGCCAGGGGATGGTACCGGCCGGTATAAAGGTTAACGGTTACCTCCACCGCCGTGTTGAGGGCCTCGGCCGCCACGACCATGGTAATAGCCAGGGTTAAGGCCACCCACTCCCACGCCTGGACCTGAAAATACCAGCCCGCGGCAGTGACGGTCACCACTGCCGCCAGGTGAATGGCCATATTGATTTGCGTGCGCAGGCAGTAGAGGACCCCCGCTAGGGCGCACCTGAGTTTGGCCAGCATTACCGCCCCAACCCCATCCCGGCCAGGACTGCCTCCTGGCGCGCCTCCATGCGGGCAGCCTCCTCGGCCGTACGGTGATCATAGCCCAGGAGGTGGAGAAAGCCGTGGACAGCCAGGAAAGCCATTTCCCGGGCCAGGGAATGGCCGTACTGTTCAGCCTGGCGGCTGGCCGTCGGCACCGCGATAACGATGTCCCCCAGGAGCCTGTCCGCCCCGGGGTCGGTGTAAGCTGGCTCCCCGGGGCCTGCCTCTTCCAGGGCAAAGGAAAGGACGTCCGTGGGGGCATCAACGCCCCGGTATTCCCGGTTGAGGTCCTGCATGGCGGCGTCGTCCACTAGGGTGAGGCCTACCTCCGCCCGGACATCGATCCCCTCGGCCCGGGCTGCCTCCTGGAGGGCCCTGGTAAGCAGGGAGATTAACTCCTCGCCGACGGGGTAATCATCCTGCTGATTGTTTACGGAGCACTCCATTGCGGTTCTTTCTCCTTTCCATCTCCTTGAGGACGACTTCGGGGTATTCTACCCGGGTGTGAAAAATGCCATTTAAGACGCGCATAAAGGCCTCGGCGATTACGGCCAGCTCCCGGAAGGTTAAATCGCTGGCCTCCAGCTGGCCGTCCTCCAGCTTTTCCCGGATAATCTTGCGCACAAATCCCTCCATCCGGCCCGGTGAGGGTTTGGGCAGGGAACGGATGCCGGCCTCGATACTGTCGGCCAGCATAACAATGGCCGCTTCCTTGCTGCGGGGTACCGGCCCCTCATAGCGAAAGTCATTCTCGCTAATGCCCTCGCCCTGGTTGCTCTCCAGGGCTTTATGATAGAAATAGGTCATTAAGGTCGTGCCGTGGTGCTGGGCGATAATATCCTGGATGACCCCCGGCAGCCGGAAGTCCCGCGCCATTTCCAGGCCGTCCTTCACATGGCAGGAAATAATCAGGGTGCTTAAAGTCGGCGCCAGCCGGTCATGGGGGTTTTCAGCGGTCACCTGGTTTTCAATGAAGAAATAGGGCCTTTTTAGCTTGCCGATATCATGATAATAGGCCCCCACCCGGGCCAGGAGGGAATCAGCCCCCACCGCGTTGGCGGCTGACTCGGCCATATTCCCTACCAGGATACTGTGGTGGTAGGTACCCGGGGCCTCTAAAAGCAGGCGCTTTAACAAAGGGTGGTTGGGGTTGGATAGCTCCAGCAACTTGACCGCCGTGGTAATGCCAAAACTATTTTCTAAAAAGGGCAGGAAACCAATGGTCAAAACTGTAGAAAGCAGGCCATTGGCCAGGGCCAGGGCGGCGGCAACACTTAACTGGGGCAGGGTGAAGTTAAGCATCAGGCCTGAGGCTACCACACCCAGCAGGTTAGCCAGCATTAAAAAAAGGCTGGAACGGGCCAGGTCGGAACGCTGACTTAAATGGGTGACACAGTAAATACCTACCAGGCCGCTCACCACGCCCATGGCCGCGAACTGGTAGGAGTTGCCGCCGATAATCCCTGCTTCCAGGCCCAGGAAAATGGTAAAGATTACCGCCAGGTGGGTATCCAGGAGGATGGCTACCAGCATAGAGCCGGCGGCTACCGGCATCAGGTAACCGGACAGGCGGGTAAACTCGGCCCGGCCGCCCAGGCTGATGGCAGCCACGCCCCGGGAAAAGATAAGGAAAATGAGCCACAAGAGGCCCAGCAGCAATAACAGGCGGTCGCTACGGTAGATCTCTGCCTTAAACAGGCGTAAATAGAGAAGCAGTAAAGCCACCAGGATAACCTGGAAGGAGATCAGCCCGAACACTGCCCCCCAGGAGGTCCCGGAACGCAGGAGCCCCAGCTTTTGCAGGGCTTCAATATCCTCGGCAGTAACTATTTCCCCATCGCCAACGATCTTTTCGTTCTGGCGGATGGTCACCTGCACCGGGCTTACTTCAGCGGCAGCTTTATCCCGTTTCTGGACAGTAGCCGCCACATCATAGATAAGGTTGGGCTTTAATTCCAACTGGCGGAGAAGGGCCACCAGCACAGGTTTATACCTGTCTTCTACCCCGGCTGTCTCCGCGGCCGCCAGCATCTTATCTCGGGCGGCGCTAAGGGCGTCCTGGGATACAGCTTCCCCCATTACCCGGTTAACTATGTCCCTGGCTGTACTGGCCAGGTTATTCACGGTGGTGGCATCGGCCGCTGCCAGGGCCTGGAGGGCCGGCACCGTTAATTTCAATTGCTTTAACTGGTTCTGCAGGCGGGTCACCCGCTCGTTATTGTCGCTGGTACTATTATTGATATCCCTGATTGTCTGGAAAATAGCGTCTACCTGGCCGGTCAAATTGGCCGCCACCGAGCTGTCCACCCGGTAGACAGGGGTCACCTGCCGGGCCGCCTCTTCCCGGGCCTTTTGCGTTAAAACCTCACTTTCGTAAACGATGCCCTGGCGGGCCTTAAAGGCCTGGGGGCTGGGCTGCCCCACGGTTAAATCCAGTTTCCGGGGAAGGTAGTCCAGGGACATAATCATTACCGCAATAACAACCAGGGCCATCCCCAGCAGGACCCTGGTTTTTATGAGTCCAGGACCAAGGCGGGCTAGCAGCGGGCGCATTAGCCCCTCAAGCCGCTGCCATGGCACATCCGGTCACTCCTCCGATAATAGATTTCTATCAAGAATGGTGAATCCTGGTGGAGATAAGTCCCTGCGCCCCTCAGGAGCCCTGATCACCTGCAGCCTGGCTGTTCCTTTCGTAGGCTTTAATGATTTCCTGCACCAGGGGATGGCGGACAACATCGGCTTCAGTTAAATACTCAATGGCGATGCCTTCGATACCCTTTAAGATCCGCTGCACTTCCACCAGGCCGGAGGTTGTATCCCGGGGGAGGTCAACCTGGGTGACGTCCCCGGTAATAACCGCCCGGGAGCCGAAGCCAATGCGGGTTAAGAACATCTTCATCTGTTCGGAAGTGGTGTTCTGGGCTTCATCCAGGATAATGAAGGCGTCGTCCAGGGTGCGGCCCCGCATATAGGCCAGGGGTGCTACTTCTATAATATTTTTTTCCATATACTTTTGCGCTGTTTCCAGGCCTAAAATATCATAAAGGCCGTCGTAAAGGGGCCGCAGGTAGGGATTGACCTTCTCCTGCAGGTCACCGGGCAGAAAGCCCAGCTTTTCCCCGGCCTCCACCGCTGGCCGGGCGAGGATTATCCGCTCTACGCTGCGGGAACGCAGGGCATTGACGGCCATAACTACCGCCAGGTAGGTCTTGCCCGTCCCGGCCGGGCCAATCCCAAAGACAATATCGTAACGGCGCATGGCCTGGACGTAACGCAGTTGTCCCAGGGTCTTGGGCCGGATCTGCTTACCCCGGGGGGTGACATAGATGGTCTCCCCCAAGGCCTGGGCCAGGTCCGTCTGGCCCGCGGCTTCATCCCGGCGCCGGACCAGGTTCCAGGTATAGTTAATGGTGGCTGTATTAATGGTCGTCCCGGCTCGGGCCAGTTTAATCAACTGCCGGAAGAGCTTTTCCAGCTCTTCGACTTCCGCGCGGGTGCCCCTTAAGGTGAGTTCATTACCCCGGGCTATAATGCGCACCGGGGTGTGGCTTTCAATAAACCTCAGGTTTTCATCCTGATGGCCGAAGAGATTAATAGCCTCGCCATTACTGCCCACCGTAAGTCTCATTTCGTAACTTGTTGTCAAGGCTTGACCTATCAGCTCCTTCGCTTTTCAAGATCATATTATTTTAACATATTCGGACGTTATCGTAAAGGTGGCTGCCTGGCTTCCAGGGGGACTGCCTGACCGATATCTTCTTCTGTTTCCAGCCAGGCCCGCACGCGTACTATGGCCGCGTCAGGCGGGCTTAAAGGGATTACCTTTTGGGCCGTAACGCCAGCGCCAGGCGGTAGCTTGGCTTTAAGCTCCTGCAGCGCCATCTGGCCGGCGGTATCCACGGCCTCGGTATAGGTAAGCTGCCGCTGGCTGATCTGGATCTCCGCATAGGTCGTAATGATTAGTTCGACGGGTAGGGATAAATTCCTCCAGGCAGGTAAGGCCATAACCCTATTTTTCTGGTGACAATTGGTATAAGGCGGCCGGGCCGGCCCCTTCAGATAATAACGGCCCTTCGGCGTCTGGATAGCTATCGTCGTCTGCTGCCGGCCAGTGGGCACCTCCTGGACTTGGAGCCGGTTAATTTCCCTTTCGATTTCATACCAGACCCTGGCCCGCACAATGCCCCGGGCCCGTACCAGGCGTGGTTGGGGCTGGGGCCGGGGCGGTTCTGCCGCTTCTCCCGGTTGCTTTTCCGGCGGTGGGGGCGGTAAAATCAAGCCCGAGATGAGGATCTCCCCTTGCCGGACAGTATCGCCAGCCTTGACCCGGGCCTCGCCGTTAATTACCAGGATATCCTTGATCACCCCGTCTCTGGCGGCAATAATGCTGGCCGGGCGATCAAAGGGTTCCTGCTGGGGCGGAGCTGCCTTTTCGACCACTGCAACTTCCGCCCTGGTGCCATGGAAACTTATACCTAC
>JASUSX010000119.1 GCA_030445875.1 Clostridia bacterium | reverse complement strand
ATTAAAGACGTCCGCGGCCGCGGGCTCATCATCGGCCTGGAGTTTAACCAGCCGGTGGGCGGGTGGCTGGATAAACTTACCCGCGGCAGGGTGAATGAACTGGCCGGGGAGTATTTCGGCTCCCTGGTAGCCGGGGAACTGATGAATAAACACCAGATCATTACCGCCTACACATTAAATAACCCCAATGTCATCCGCCTGGAACCGCCTCTGGTTGTGGCTAAGGAAGAGATTGAACAGGTGCTGGCGGCCCTGGAAGCCATTTTACATGGTCTGGGCTTTATTGGCGTTACTTTAAGCAGCGCTAAGACCGCCCTGGGCTCCCTTTTTAAACGTAAGTAGGCTAGCCCGTAAATTTTTGGGCTAGCAGGATATATAGGATAAGGCTGCACTCCCGGCGCCGGGCAGAGCATAATAACTTTGCCATCCAGGCAGACTAAGAAAAAACTCTCCCGGGAGGTAAACCCCATGCCGAATAATGTTGTCGTCTACACGACACCGACCTGACCCGCCTGTGTTTCGGTGAAAGAGTATCTTTCCCAGCAAGGTATTCAATACGAAGAAAAGGATATCAGCACCGATGACGGGGCTATGGAGGAACTGCGCCGGCGCAACCGGGGTATTATGGCTGTGCCCACCCTGGTCGTCAACGGCCAGGTGATTGTCGGGTTTGACGAAAACCGCTTGAATAAAGTGTTCCATTGAAGGGGTAGGCCGCTGTGGCGGCACCAATCTTGCACCTGGAAGCCGGGGTTTGGGCCCCGGTTTCTGGCTATATATGGTTAACGTGATACATGTATAGTAGAGCTACAGGGGGGAAATATTACCTAGAGAAAAGTTTCTCGTCCCCCATGGCGGCACACCGCCGCCAGCGCTTCCCACATCTCATTTCGAAGGAGGGTCTACCATGGCAGGTTTAACCCAGGCTGAAGTAATGCAGCTCCGTGAGAACCTGAGTAATGAACTGTTGATGATCCAGAAATTTGGCGCCTATGCGGCCCAGTGCAGCGATCCCCAGTTAAAACAGGTGCTGGGGTCTGTGCAGCAGGCCCACCAGCGCCACTACAACACCCTGATCCGCCACCTGGGCGGGCAGCATATGATGTAGAGGGGGAGTATACCATGCCCATGCAACAATTCGACGACAAAACCATGTGCAGCGATTGCCTGGCCAGCGAGAAGCTCTTGACGAGTTGCTATAATACGGCCATTACCGAATCCGCCAACGACCAGTTGCGGCGGGATTTCCTGGCCGTTTACCAGGATGAGCAGAACTGCCTCAAGGCGGTGTGGGATGTCATGCACGCCCGGGGCTGGTACCAGCTCAATATGGCCAGCCAGCAGGAGATCAGCCAGCTGCAGCAGCGCCTGCAGCAGGAGCAGGCGCAGATCCAGCAGGGCGGCATAATGGGAGCCCAGATGGGTACAGCTAACCAGATGGGTGGCGGCATACCCCAGTACCGGGTGTAGGCTGCAACCTGACCGGAAGCCTCAAAAGACAACCCCCCGAGGAGAAAACTCCACCGGGGGGTTGTTGTTTGCCGGGAACCTGTCTCAACCCCGGAAGCTAGAGAAGATTAATACCCTTTTCGGAGAAAGTTGTTTTCAGGGGAGGGCCTTGTTCACTATGGTCAACAAATTTACGACAATACCGAATAGGGGATGCTTAAGTTGAGCAGGAATACGGAACGGAATGGCGAATTGTTAAAATAGAAAAGCGGAACGCCGTTTAGCCATGTCGAACGAGGCTAGCCCGGTAAAGATAGCTTACATAAGTTCGGCCATAGAGAAGAGGGGGCTGGCACAGTGGCCGCAGGTAATCAGGGTACTTCCTCTCAGATTCGCTCCGTAGCCAAAGCGCTAACAATTATCGATGTACTGGCGAGAAACCAGCGGGATATGTCCCTGGCGGAGATAGCCCGGGAAATGAAATTGCCGAAGAGTACCCTGCACGGCCTGTTATCCACCTTGCGGGATTTTGGGTACATCGAGCAATCTTTGTTTGATGGTCGCTACCGGCTGGGGGTGCACCTTTTTGAAATCGGCAACGTCGTGGCCAACAACTGGGACGTGCGCCGTGTGGCTGCTCCGTATATACAAAAGCTGGTAGACGACCTGGGGGAAACGATCCACCTGGTCATCCTGGATAAAGGCGAAGTCCTCTATATCGATAAACGGGAGAGCCACCAGTCCTTACGTATTGTTTCCCAGGTAGGCATGCGCTTGCCTGCCCACTGTACCGGGGTGGGCAAGGTGCTCCTGGCTTACCTCCACCCCAGCGAGGTGAAGCGCATTATCGCCACCCGCGGCCTGGCCCGTTACACCCGCCATACCATCACCGATCAGCGCCAGCTCGAGGCGGAGCTGGAGAAGATACGGGCCCGGGGGTACGCCGTGGATAACGAGGAGATCATGGACAGCCTGCGCTGCGTGGCGGCACCGATAAGGGATCACAGCGGCAAGGTTTGTGCGGGTATCAGCGTTTCCGGCCCGGTAGCCCGGCTGGAAGGGGAAAGGTTCCGGCAGGCAGTGGAACTGGTGACCCGGACGGCAGCGGAGATATCAGGAGGGCTGGGTTACCGGCCCGCCCTGGGGAGGGACGCTGGTGGAGCTTAGGGATTTTCTCTTTGCCCCCCTGGCAGGGCAGAGCAGGGAATTAACCATTACGGCCCGCGAGGAAGGCATCTTCTCCGGGGCCGCTCCCTTGGCAGATCTGGCCAGGGAACTGGGGCTGGACATAACCTGGATAGCAGCCGAAGGGGATAGCCTGGAGGCTGGCGGCCGGGTGTTCCAGGCCTGGGGTAAGGCTGCGGCGATTGTCCGGGCGGAAGAGATGCTCCTGGGGGTCATCGGCAAGCCCTCCGGGGTGGCCACGGCTGCGGCGCGGTTTGTGCGCCAGGCGGGCGGACGGGTGCAGGTAGTTTGCGGGTCCTGGAAAAAGGTGGCCCCGGAGGTGCGGGCGGCGTTGCGCCAGGCCATCGCTACGGGGGGTGCCGGTATCCGTATCACTGAACGTCCCTTTATCTACTTGGATAAGAATTACGTCCGCCTCCTGGGGGGCGTCGGCCCGGCCGTAAGCCGGGCGCGGGCCTACGACACGGAGCGGGTCATTGCCGTGCAGCTGCGCGGGGAAGACAGCCCTGTGGCTGCAGAAGCCGTAGAGGCGGTCAAGGCCGGGGCGGGCATCCTTATGGTGGATACCGGCCGCCTGGAGGACCTGGCGGCCGTCGGGACAGCGGCGCGCCAGGGCGGTTGGCGGGCCAGGGTGCAACTCGCCTTTGCCGGGGGCGTTACCCCGGCCGAGCTGGAGGCGGTGATCGCTACCGGGGCCGACATTGTCGACGTCGGCCGGGCCATTATTGACGCGCCCCTGCTGGATTTGAGCCTGGATGTAGCAGGTATAACGCTAGAATAAGTGGAGGGGTTACCCATTGGAATGGGACCTGCTGGAAAAGACTACCTTCTGGATTGACGATATTGACTTGAGCAAGGCTGACCTGGGCCAGGTGGCCGCTGTGGCCGCCGCTGCCCTGGGGTTGGCAGCGCGGGAGGTCATGGTTGTTGACGTCCGACCCGGCCTGGTAGCCTTTGATATCCTGCGGCGCAAAGTGCAGGCGGAGGCCGTGGCCGGTAAGGAAGGGGAGATCCTGCGCCGCCTGGGGGAATTACCCGGGGTGAATTTAGGTCGTGGGGCTGCCGTCCACTCGGAAGGGGTGCTGGGCCTCATCGCCCTGGAACCGGAAGAGGCAGCGCGGGTGCTGGCAGCCTCGGCGGGTATGGCCCGGAACATCAGCCAGGCCGTGGCCCGGCGGGCCATAGTCTTTGCCTCCGGCACCGAGGTCATCGCTGGGAAGATAAAGGACACCAATTCCCCTTATATACTGGAGGCCTTGCAAAAAGCTGGTTACCAGGCCCGTTACGGCGGCATCTTGGAGGATGACGCCACCGCGGCGGCCAACCGCCTGGAGGGGGCCCTCGAAGAGGGTTATGGCCTGGTTATCACCACCGGCGGGGTGGGGGCGGAAGATAAAGACTTCAGCGTCGAAGCTATCTTACGCCTGGACCCGGAGGCCCATACCCCCTGGATCCTGAAGTTTAAGCCTGATTACCACCGCCACCACAAAGAAGGGGTGCGCATCGCCGTGGGCCAGGCGGGTTTAGCCTGCCTGGTGGCCCTCCCTGGCCCCCACGAGGAAGCGCGGCTGGGCTGCGAACGCCTGCTCGCCGGCCTGGAGCAGGGCCTGGCAGCCGGCCCCCTGGCGGAGTATATTGCCGGCGCCCTGCGTGAACGATGGCGAAATATGGTTGGTTAGCCGGAGGAACCCCTCATAGCGGCAGACCTCACCCCCACATCCATTTCAAGGAGGCTATGAATATGGATTACCAGGCCATAGCTGCTGAACTCCTGGCAGCGGAAGCAAACTGCAAGCCCATCGAGCCCCTGACGGCAACCTACCCGCAACTTACAGTCGAGGACGCCTACCGCATCCAGCTGGCGGGCATCGAAGTGAAACTCGCCCGGGGTAGCAAGGTCATCGGCAAAAAGATCGGCCTCACCAGTAGAGGTATGCAGCAACTCCTGGGGGTTAACGAGCCGGACTACGGCCACCTGCTGGACAATATGCTCCTCCTGGAAGGCGAGCCCTGCCGGCGGGAGGAACTCCTCTGGCCGCGGGTAGAGGGGGAGATGGCCTTTATCCTCAAAGAAACCCTTAAGGGCCCGGGGGTAACCATCGCCGACGTTTACCGGGCCACCGAAGGCATTATGCCGGCCTTTGAAATCGTCGACAGCCGTATCCGCGACTGGAAGATTAAACTGCCGGATACCATTGCCGACAACGCCTCCAGCGCCCGCCTGGTCCTGGGTAGCCGCATGGTGCCCATCAAGGACCTGGACCTGCGCCTCATCGGCATGGTCCTGGAGAAGAACGGCGAGATGGTGAATAATGGCGCCGGGGCCGCTGTTTGGGGCCACCCGGCAGCAGCCGTAGCCTGGCTGGCCAACAAGCTGGCCACCTTTGACATTGCCTTGGAAGCCGGGGAGATTATCCTTTCCGGGGCTGTCACCGCTGCCGAAGACGCCCACGCCGGCGATGTTTTTACCGTCTCCTTCCACGGCCTGGGCAGTCTGAATCTGAAGTTTATCTAGCTACAAAAGATTATGTTTTAACAAGGGGATGTGAGTGTGGATAAGATAAAAGTGGCCGTCATCGGCCCGGGTAACATCGGTTCCGACCTGATGTACAAAATTCTCCGCAGCCAGCACCTGGATATGGCCCTCATGACCGGCATCATCGAGTCCGAGGGCATCAAACGGGCGCGCAAGATGGGTATCAAGACTTCCATCCAGGGGGTCGAGGCCGTCCTGGCCGAAGACGATATCAAGATCGTCTTCGACGCCACCGGGGCTAAACCCCACCTCAAGCACGCGCCCCTGCTGAAAGCGGCGGGTAAGATAGCCATTGACCTGACGCCGGCAGCCGTAGGCCCCTACGTGGTTCCCTGCGTCAACCTGGAAAAGGTCAAGGCCGAACCCAACCTCAACATGGTCACCTGCGGCGGCCAGGCTACGGTACCTATCGTCTACGCCATCAGCCGCGTGGCCGGGGCCAAATACGCTGAAATCGTCTCCTGCATCGCTTCCAAAAGCGCCGGTCCGGGCACCCGCCAGAACATCGACGAGTTCACCCAGACCACGGCCAAAGCCCTGGAGGTTGTCGGCGGGGCCCAAAAAGGCAAAGCCATTATCATCCTGAACCCGGCTGACCCCCCCATCATGATGACCAACACCGTCTACGTCAAGGTCGAAAGGGTGGATGAAAGGGCCATCCGCACTTCAGTAGAGGAAATGGTGAAAGAGATCCAGGCCTACGTGCCCGGTTACCACCTGCGGGTGCCACCGTTGATCGATGGCGATAAAGTGACGACCATTATCCAGGTCGAAGGGGCCGGCGACTTCCTGCCCAAGTACTCCGGCAACCTGGACATCATTACCTCTGCGGCCGTAGCTACAGCCGAAAAACTAGCCCAGCAAATGCTGCTGGCAAAGGAAGTGGTAGCATGAAGGAAAATAAGTTTATCCACCTGGTCGACACCACCCTGCGCGACGGCAGCCATGCCGTCAGCCACCAGTTTACGCCCGAGCAGGTTACCGCCATTGCCGGCGGCCTGGACGCGGCCGGGGTAGAATATATCGAAATATCCCATGGCGACGGCCTGGCCGGTTCATCGTATAACTACGGCTGGTCGGCCGTCAGCGAAGAAGAGTTACTCAAAGCCGCCAGCAAAGTAATTAAAAACGGCAAGCTTACTGTCCTCTTACTCCCCGGCATAGGCACCATCGAGGACCTGCAGATGGCAGCCGACTGCGGGGCTAAAGTCGTCCGGGTAGCCACCCACGTCACCGAGGCCGACATCGGTGAGCAGCACATCGGCATGGCCAAAAAGCTGGGGATGATGGCCGTCGGCTTCCTGATGATGAGCCACATGGTACCCCCGGAAAAGGTGGTAGAACAGGCCAAACTCTTCGAGTCATACGGCGCCGACTACGTCAATATCGCCGACTCCGCCGGGGCCATGCTGCCGGAGGACGTCAAGGCGCGGATAAGCGCCGTAGTAGAGGCCTTAAAGGTACCCGTCGGTTTCCACGCCCACAACAACCTGACCCTGGCCACGGCCAATTCCTTGGCCGCAGTAGAAGCCGGGGCGACCTTCCTGGACGGCGCCCTGCGGGGCCTGGGGGCCGGGGCCGGCAACACCCAGACGGAAGCCCTGGTCGGCACCCTGCAAAAGAAAGGCTACCAGACGGGCATCGATTTCTATAAAATAATGGACGTAGCCGAGGATATCGTCGAGCCTATCATGCACCGGCCCCAGGTAGTGCGTAACGCCCCGCTCATGCTGGGCTACGCCGGCGTTTACTCCAGTTTCCTGTTACACACCTACCGGGCGGCGGAGAAATTCCACCTCGACCCCCGGGACAT
>JASUSX010000118.1 GCA_030445875.1 Clostridia bacterium | reverse complement strand
CCGATCTAGGTGAAGGATAATGCGCGTAGGGTGCGGTTTTGACGTCCATCGTCTGGTACCGGGCCGCCGCCTGGTCCTGGGAGGGGTGGAGATACCTTATCATCTGGGCCTGGCGGGCCATTCCGATGCCGACGTCTTGCTCCACGCCCTGGCGGACGCCCTCCTGGGGGCAGCTGCCCTGGGTGACATCGGCCGGCACTTCCCCCCGGGCGACCCCCGCTATAAAGACGCTGACAGCCTGGTCCTCCTCCAGGAGGTTTATGGCATGGTCAGGGAGCAGGGTTACCGCCTGGCCAATGCGGACGCCATTATCATTGCCCAGGCACCCAGGCTGGCCCCCTATATTGAGCAGATGCGGGAGCGGATCGCCCTGGCTCTGGCGGTGGGTAGAGAGCGGATCAGCGTTAAAGCTACCACTACCGAGGGACTGGGCTTTACCGGCCGGGGCGAAGGCATGGCCGCCCAGGCCACCATCCTGCTCCTTGACAGGTCTGAAGGCTCCGGTTTATAATAATGCTGGTTAGTGGTTATTTATAGTAGTTATAGGGGAAAGGCGAGGAACAGGGAGAGTAGACGTACCAGGGGTCACCAGAGAGGGACCACCAGCGGCTGGAAGTGGTCCTGGATACCGGGCGTCGAAGTGCCCCTGGGAGCCGTGGGGCTGAAGGAAGGAGTAGGCCCTGCCGGGCGGGCGCCGTTATAGCCGGGGCCTTGATATGCCCGCTGAGGGGAGGAGCAATCCTCAACCAGGGTGGAACCGCGAAGCGACAGCCTTTCGTCCCTGTTCGGACGAAAGGCTTTTAAGTTATTGGGGGATCCCAGGGGGGCTGACGCCCCCACCAGCGAACCATGAAAATGTTGGTATTGAGAGGGGTGAGGCAGGTTCCCGGAGGGCGCATTTGCGCTTAGTTCAGAAGAACGAGGCCGGCTGAGGATAAGCGCGGCCGCTTGTCTGAAGCCGAAGGCTGAGTTAAGGCCGCGCCCGAAGCCGGCCGAGTTCGACACAAGTATAATGGCGCAACCAGCGCCCGGAGGGAACCTGCCTCACCCCCAGCAGTTGGTTGACATTAACACCCATTTTTGACAGAAGCCTATTTTCGAGGAGGCGAGGGCTATGTGGGGGCAGCTCAAGCGGGATATAAAAGCTGTTTTTGAGCGCGACCCGGCAGCACGCAATGTCCTGGAGGTTATCCTCTGTTATCCCGGCTTTCATGCCCTGATCTTTCACCGTATAGCCCATTTCTTTTACTGCCACGGTCTGGCCCTCCTGGCCAGGGCGATCTCCCAGTTCAGTCGCTTCCTGACTGGGATTGAGATCCACCCCGGGGCCAGAATAGGGGAAGGCCTCTTTATTGACCACGGCATGGGGGTAGTTATCGGGGAAACGGCGGAGATAGGTAACAACGTCACCCTGTACCAGGGGGTTACCCTGGGGGGTACCGGCAAAGAAAAAGGGAAACGCCACCCCACCATTGGCAACAACGTTGTCATCAGCACCGGGGCCAAGGTTTTAGGCAATATTACTATCGGGGATAATGTTAAAATCGGTGCTGGTTCCGTAGTCCTGCGGGATGTGCCCGCCAACTGTACGGTGGTGGGCATACCGGGCAAGGTAGTCGTCCGCAATGGGCGGAAAATTGCTGACGCCCAGGTAAGCGAGATCGATTTGCGCCACGACGAGCTGCCAGACCCGGTCGCGGAGATGCTCCTCTGCCTGCAACGCCAGATCCAGCGCTTGCAGCAAAGGGTGGAAGAATTGGAGGCTGCCAGGGATGAGCATGTACCTCTACAATACGCTGACGGGCCGCAAGGAAAAGTTCACTCCGGTTGAACCGGGCCGGGTGCGGATGTATGTCTGCGGGCCGACGACCTACAACTATATTCACCTGGGTAATGCCCGGCCCCTGGTCGTCTTTGATACCCTGCGGCGTTACCTGGCGTACCGCCGATATGACGTGCTGTATGTCCAGAACTTTACCGACATCGACGACAAGGTTATTAACAGGGCCCAGGAAGAGGGCCTCCCGGCGGCCGATATAGCCGAGCGTTATATCGAGGAATTCTTCCGCGACGCCGACGCCCTGAACGTCCGGCGCGCCAGCCTCTATCCCCGGGTCAGCCAGCATATCGGGGATATCGTCGCGGCCATCGAGGAGCTGGTCAGGCGCGGTTTTGCCTATGTGGCCAGCGGCGACGTCTACTTTGCCGTGGATAAGTTTCCCGCCTATGGCCGCCTTTCCAAACGCGACCCCGGCGAGATGCGGGCCGGGGCCAGGGTGGAGGTCAATACCGCTAAACATAACCCCCTGGACTTTGCCCTCTGGAAGGCGGCCTGCCCGGGGGAGCCGGCCTGGGATAGCCCCTGGGGGCCGGGACGGCCGGGGTGGCATATCGAGTGCTCGACCATGGCCCTTAAATACCTGGGGCCGGGGTTTGACATCCACGGTGGCGGCGCCGACCTTATTTTCCCGCACCACGAAAACGAGATTGCCCAGGCTGAGGCCGGGACAGGCTGCCCCTTTGCCCGTTTCTGGCTCCATAACGGTTTTATTACCGTGAACCAGGAGAAGATGTCCAAGTCTAAGGGCAACTTTTTCCTGGTAAGGGATATCCTCAGCCGTTTCCGGCCCCTGGCAGTGCGTCTGTTTTTACTCTCTACCCATTACCGCAGCCCCATTGACTTTGACGATGTCGGTCTCCAGGCAGCCGAAAAGGGCCTGGAACGCCTGGAGAACACCTATCGCCTCCTGGATGAAGCCCGCTGCCGCCTGGTGGATGCCAGCCTGGCCCCCGGAGACGAAGGCGGGGTAGCCCTGGCTGGTCGCGTGGAGGAACTACGGCGTGAATTCGTAGCCGCCCTGGATGACGACCTCAATACCGCCCGCGCCCTGGCGGCCCTTTACGACCTGGCGCGGGAGATCAATAGCTACCTGGGCGCCACGTCGCGACCGGACCCTGCTGCTGTGCGAACGGCAGCCACGGTTTTTACCCAGTTGGGGGGAGATGTCCTGGGCCTTTTTGGCTTGCAGCGGCGGCAGGTGGATGATGCCCTGCTGGAAGGCCTCATGGACCTGATCATAACTGTACGCCAGGAAGCCCGGCAGCGTAAAGACTGGGTTACTGCCGACAGTATCCGCGACCGCCTCAAAGAACTGGGTATTACCCTGGAGGACACTCCCCATGGCACCCGCTGGAAGAAGAGCGGGAACATGTTTGCGAAGGAGACCCTCATGGAGGGCTAACACCCTCAACGACCAAGGAAAACGTAAGCACCTAAAGGGTGTGAGGCAGGTTCCCGGAGGGCGCCTTTGCGCTTAGTTCGACACAAATATAATGGCGCAGCCAGCGCCCGATGGGAACCTGCCTCACACCAGAAGTAGCTTGAATTCTAGCAGTAAACATTTTCGTAGAACCCTATTTTTAGAGGAGTAACAGCAGTGGATCCGGTTGCCAACCTGTCCCCCGTGGTTCTGGCCTATGTGGGCGACGCCGTTTACGAATTGCTGGTCCGCGCCTACCTGGTGCGCCGGGGAGCGGCCCGGCCGGAACAATTGCACCGGGAAGCCGTGCGCTACGTCCGGGCTACCGGGCAAGCCCGCTTGGTCCCCTTCCTGGAGGAACACCTTACGGCTGCCGAAAAGGAGGTTTTACGCCGGGGCCGCAACGCCCGGCCAGGACACCAGCCCCGCAGCGCCGCTCCGGAGGAATACCACTCCAGTACGGCCCTGGAGAGCCTGTTTGGCTACCTGTACCTGCAGGGCGAGTGGGGCAGGTTGGAAGAATTGACCCGGCTTATCTTTGCACAGGCTGAGTAACCTGCGCCCGTCAATTGGAACCGAGGGGGTAACCAGGGAATGATCATCGAACAGCCCCGGGTACTGGTAGCCGGGAAGGACCTGCAAGCCAGCTTGTTACGCAGGCTGGAACGTTACGCCAGGGTATGTTATAAGTCTGAGGATCGAATAGATGCCGCCAGCGCCCCGGTTTTTCTAGGCAGGCTCATAGCCAGGGGGCATGAGTCAGTTATTGAACATGAGAAGGTAACAGTTTTATTCGTTACCGACCGGGGCATATCCCATGAAATCGTCAGGCACCGCCTGGGGTCCTACAGCCAGGAATCAACCAGGTATTGCAACTACAGCAAGGATAGCTTTGGTAATGAGATAACGGTGATCGAGCCCTTTTTCTACGCCGGCAAAGGATCCTACCACATCTGGCAGGAAGCCTGCCAGGCGGCGGAGAGAGCCTATATGGCGTTGTTAAAGGCTGGCTCCCCCCAGGAGGCGCGTACCGTCCTGCCCAACTCCCTCAAGACGGAACTGGTAGTTACCTATAACCTGCGGGAATGGCGTCATTTCTTCCGCTTGCGCTGTAGCAGCGCTGCCCACCCCCAGATGCGGCAAGTCGTTATACCATTACTGTTGCTCTTCAAAGAGCGGCTGCCGGTCCTGTTTGAGGATGTTGATTATGACCGGGGCTTCCCCAGGGAACACTACGCCCGGGTAATCATTACCGACGACCTTTAACCAGCAATCCAGATCTGGCGTATCGCCGGAGGATAAATAGATGGAGGAAATTCTAGCCGGCCGCATTCCGGTCCGGGAAGCCCTTCGGGCTGGCCGTTCCCTGAATAAAGTCCTCATAGCCACCCACCTGGAGGGCAGGGTGGTAGGCGAAATCCTTAACCTGGCCCGCCGGGAAGGGGTACCTGTCCAGCGGGTAGACAGGTCGGTGCTGGATAAACTGGCCGCTGGTAATCACCAGGGGGTGGTGGCCCTGGCTGCTGCCAGGGAGTATGCCGACCTCGATGACCTGCTCTCCCTGGCCCGCCAGAAGCAGGAAGCCCCCTTTTTTATCATCCTGGACCAGGTAGAGGATCCCCATAACCTGGGGGCGATCCTGCGGTCAGCCGAAGCCTCCGGCGCCCATGGCGTTATTATCCCCCGGCGACGCGCGGTGGGGTTGACCGGTGCTGTCGCCCGTACTGCCGCCGGTGCCCTGGAATATGTACCCGTCGCCAGGGTGACTAACCTGGCCCGGACTATCACCCGGCTCCAGGAGGAAGGGATCTGGGTCATCGGTGCTGAGGGCGATGGCGAGCAGGACGCCTTTACCGCTGACCTTACCATACCCTTGGCCCTGGTTCTGGGGAGCGAAGGCCGGGGCCTTTCCTCCCTGATCAAGGCCCGCTGCGACTTTACAATCAAACTCCCCTTGCGGGGTAGAATTAATTCCTTAAATGTTGCCGCAGCGGCTACGGTGTTAATGTACGAAGTGGTCCGCCAGAGGTACTGGCAACAAGGGTGAAGCGGGGTGCACCTGTGCCGGATGTGCTCATCGTTGACGGTTATAACCTTTTGTTTAGCTTGCCGGAATTAGTCAAGTTAAAAGAGTCAAGTTTTGCCCATGCGCGCGATAAACTAATAGCAGAATTGATTAATTACCAGGCCTATTGGGGTGGGCAGGTGATCGTTGTCTTCGACGCTCACAGGGTAGCCGGTGCAGTAGAGCACAGGGAAGGGAACGGTGGCGTAGAGGTTATCTATAGCCGGGAAGGAGAAACAGCTGATGCTGTTATTGAGCGACTGGTGAAGAATATTAGTAAGGAAGGGCAGGTTTATGTAGCGACCTCCGATGGCGCGGAACAACAGAATGTGCTGGGGAGCGGGGCCCTGCGCTTGCCGGTGTCCGAACTGCGGCTTTATATTGAAAACGCCCGCCGGGAAATGGCGCAGGAGGGAGGAAAGGGCCAGCAGGGTAATTCCGTAGGTGACCGCTTGCCGGGGGATGCCCGGGCAAGGTTGGAGAGATGGCGCCGCCAGTAGGTAGTAGTTAACTCTTGCGGTTAAAAGGGGTTTCTTGTATAATTAGTGATGTTATCGGACAAGATAGATGGCCTCCTTTGATGCCGATGGTTCCGGGAAATCGAGGTTGGAGGCGTTGGCATGAGCGTCAATGTACAGCAGGAAACATGGCAGCCTTACGAAGTCCTTGGCGATGAGGATATTGTCTGCCTGGCGCAGGAAGGGGATGAAATAGCCCAGGAATATTTGATTAACAAGTATCGCAATTTTGTCAGGGCGAAGGCGCGTTCCTATTTCCTCATCGGGGCCGACAGGGAAGATATCGTCCAGGAGGGGATGATCGGCCTTTACAAAGCCATCCGTGACTTTCGCGGTGACAAGTTATCCTCCTTCCGGGCCTTTGCCGAGCTGTGCATTACCCGGCAGATTATCACGGCCATCAAGACGGCCACTCGGCAGAAGCATATCCCCCTGAATTCCTATGTCTCCCTGAATAAGCCTATTTACGACGAAGATTCCGATCGCACCCTGCTGGACATTATTTCAGGGACCAGGATTACCGACCCGGAGGAGCTGATCATCAGCCGGGAAGAGTTCGTGGATATTGAAGAAAAGATGGGCGAGATATTAAGCTCCCTGGAGTGGAAGGTCCTGATGTCCTACCTGGAAGGCAAGTCCTATCAGGAGATTGCAGTAGATCTGAAGCGGCATGTTAAATCCATTGATAACGCCCTCCAGCGCGTCAAACGCAAGCTGGAACGCTACCTGGAGCGGCGGGAAGATAGCCAGTAGCTGGATACCAGTAAATGGGACAACAAAAGCCTTGACGTTAACAGGTTAGGATGCTATAATAAATTTTGCGTCTGCAAGGGAAAGATGGAGGGGTTCCCGAGTTGGCCAAAGGGGGCAGACTGTAAATCTGCTGGCGCCGCCTTCGCTGGTTCAAATCCAGCCCCCTCCACCATTTGAGAAGTAAGAAGTGGGATATGAGAAGTGGGATTATAAAGAGAGGAATTGGCGCAGCCAATTCCAACAAGTATCTCACCTCTAACATCTCACATCCCACATCCATATTGCGGGGTGGAGCAGTTGGTAGCTCGTCGGGCTCATAACCCGAAGGTCGTTGGTTCGAATCCATCCCCCGCAACCATGCCCATATAGCTCAGTCGGTAGAGCGTCGCCTTGGTAA
>JASUSX010000117.1 GCA_030445875.1 Clostridia bacterium | reverse complement strand
CGCCAGTTGCCTGGCGCCTCTAGCGACCTTACCCGGGGACGGGGCGGGCCACCCCTTTTGTCCCCCTATTCGGTCTTGCTCCAGGTGGGGTTTACCGAGCCGGTTAGTCACCTAACCGCTGGTGAGCTCTTACCTCACCTTTCCACCCTTGCCCGGCACTGAAGTGCGGGGCGGTCTGTTTCTGTGGCACTATCCTTGGAGTCGCCTCCACTGGACGTTATCCAGCACCCTGCCCTGCGGAGCTCGGACTTTCCTCAGGCGCCTGCGCGTCAAGCGCGCCTCGCGCCCGCGACCATCCGGTTTACTCAAAAGCAATATATCTACTTTTTCTTAGCGGATTTTCAGTATAACACCCCCCTTAATGCCTGTCAATGGCATTTATTGGGAGGGTAAGTAAGTAAAATACCCGAGCCACCATGGCTGGTCCCCGGGGAGATGGCGTCCGTCGGGTCGTTGAGCAGTGTAGTTAGTGATTCTACGGCAACAACAACCGGCCGCAGCTTTCGCAGTAGATAAATTTGCCGCCGCGGGCTTCCCGCAACAGTACCGCGGGGATGACCAGGTGGCAGCCGCTGCAGGTCCCTTTGACCACCTTGGCCAGGGCTCTGGTCCCCAGGCGGCGCTGCAGGTTGTTAAAGAGGACCAGCAGGTCCGGCTCGATCTCCCCTTCTAACTGGCTGGTATTGACAGCCAGGACGTCCATCTCCTGTTGCAGGCCCTCGCGCCAGGAACGATAGTGGGCCAGATTCTCCCGGTAATTGGCCTTATCGGCCTGGAGCCGGGCGACGTTTTCCTGGAGCCAGGCCTCCAGTTGCTCCTGCTGTAGTTCCAGCTCCATGGCCTTTTCTTCTTCGCGGGCTAGCTCGCCGGCAGTGGTATCTATTCTGTGTTGAATGTTGTTCAGTTCCTTGGGGTTGTTGGTCTCGCCGCTGTATAGTTTGGCCTCCAGTTGCTTCTTCCTGGCCGCGAGATCCCGGCAGGTACCTTCCAGGGCCGTCGCCTGCCGTCTCAAAGCCTCCCGCTCCTCCATTTTCGCCCGTACGGTTGCCTGGCAGGCTTCCAGGCGCTCCTTCTCCTTTTTCAGTTCCCGCGCCAGGCCGGAGGCCTGCAACTGCTGCTGCAGGCCTTGGAGGCGGAGCTGCATCTCCTGTAACTCCCACAGCTTGCTGAGACCCATTTTAATCCCCCCGTATTTTTAGAATACGTGCCAGGGTTCCTGCTCTTTCTGGGAAGCCAGGACCATGACTTCACGCTCCTGTAGTTGTTCTTGCAGGTAGGTCACCAGGGCAGGTACGATGATCCTTTCGGTGGCGAAGTGGCCGGCGTCGATGACCGCCAGGCCCATGCTGGCGGCGGCCTGGGCTTCGTGGAACTTTAAATCCCCGGTGACCAGGACGTCGGCCCCATTGGTGCGGGCGGTGGCCATAATGTCGCTTCCCGCGCCGCCGCAGACGGCCACCTTTTTGACTTTATGTTCCCTGTCCCCCACTACATTAACCCGGGCCGCCCCCAGGTGTTCCTTTACCTGGAGGGCAAATTCCTCCAGGGATACGGCCTGGGATAAAACCCCGATCCGGCCGATACCCTGGGCCGGCCCTTCGTTGGCCAGGGGGTCGAGGTCGTAGGCTACTTCTTCGTAAGGGTGGGCTTTGAACAGGGCCGGGAGGACTTCCTTTAATCTTGCTTTGGGGATTATGGTCTCCAGGCGGTATTCCTTGACCTCGGCAACCTGCCCTTCCTGGCCGATATAGGGCCGGGTACCGGCCAGGGGCCGGAAGGTGCCGGTGCCGGCCACCCGGAAGGTGCAGTCGGAGTAGTTGCCGATCCATCCGGCCCCGGCGCGGGTGAGGGCCTCCCGGACGACTTTTTCGTGTTCCTCGGGTATAAAGGTCACCAGCTTAATGTATTTTTCCTGGTGGGTGGGCCGGAGGACCTGGATATCCTCCAGCTCCAGCCTGGCTGCCAGGTGGTAGCTGACACCCAGGTCGGCGCTGTCCAGGTTGGTGTGGGCCGAGTAGACCATAATGTTCTCCTGGATGAGGCGCCGGACTAGATCCCCCCTGGCTTCATCAAAGCGCAGGGCCTTGAGGGGCCGGAAAAAGAGGGGGTGGTGGCTGATAATCAGGTTGGCACCCCGGGCGGTAGCCTCGGCGGCTACCGGGGCGGTGACGTCCAGGCAGACCAGCACCCGGCGGACCTCTGCTGCCGGTGAACCGAGCATGAGACCGACGTTATCCCATTCTACCGCCAGTTCCGGCGGTGCCAGGGCCTCCATAATAGCTATGATTTCGCTGCACCTGGCAGCCATGCTAGCACCTCCTGGATCTCTGCCAGCAGCCGGTGCAAATCCTCCCGCCGCTGCCGGGCCCGCTGTCCCCGGCCGGCGGCAAGTTGCTGGACGGCTGCTGTTAGTTTTTCCTTTTTATACAAGAGATAATCCTTTAACAAGGGATGGCGGCGTTGCAGCAAGAGGGGGCCCAGGCGCCACTCCAGGTCGCTGTAGGCAGGGCTGGCCCCCTGACCGGCAGCCATGATGATATAATAATGGCCAGCGTCGCAAACCAGGTCTTCTTCTTCCAGGCGCCAGCCCGCGCCTGCCAGGTAGCGCCGCAGCGGCCCGGCCTCGCCCTGGGGCTGGAGGACCAGGTGCCGTAAAGCCTGCCTGACATCCGGCCGGGCGCTGAGGATCTCCTGCTGGGTCAAGGCACCCAGGCCGGCCATGACTGCTGTATCTACCTCCCCGGGCTGCAAGGCCTGGAGGCCGTCCCCCAGCCGCACCTCCACCCGGCCAATTAAACCGGCGCCTCGGACGGCATCCAGGGCGCGGTGGTAGGGACCCGGCGCCGCCTCTACGGCGATAACCCGCGGGCAGCGGCCGCTGCCGGCCAGGTAGAGGGGAAGGTAAGCGTGGTCGGTACCGATGTCGGCCGTAATGCTCCCTGGCGGCACCAGGTTGGCTACGGCCTGCAGGCGCACCGGCAGGTGCAGGCCCACCGGCTGGTGGCAAGGGCCAGGGTTAGTGCGCCGGGAGGCGCAGGTTAAGTCAGCCATAGTATCTGTAGTTAGTTGCTGACACTAAAAAAGGTCAGCAAGCTACGGTCACCTCCTGACCTCCGCTTCTGACCTTTTTTCACTTAATCTGGTGGGCCCACCCGGATTCGAACCAGGAACCAACCGGTTATGAGCCGGCAGCTCTACCGTTGAGCTATGGGCCCCTTCTGGCTCCCCGGGCAGGGCTCGAACCTGCAACCACCCGGTTAACAGCCGGGCGCTCTACCATTGAGCTACCGAGGAAAACCGCCTTTTATATTATACCCCGTTCTGCCGCCCCGGTCAACAGTTAGATGCCCCCTGCCGCTATTCCAGATAATCCTTTAGCTTTTTACTGCGGCTGGGATGGCGCAGCTTCCGCAAGGCCTTGGCTTCAATCTGGCGGATGCGCTCCCTGGTGACGCCAAACTCCTGGCCCACCTCTTCCAGGGTACGGGCGCGGCCGTCGTCCAGGCCAAAGCGCAGGCGTAAAACCCGTTTTTCCCTGGGGGTCAGGGTGTCCATGACTTCCTCCAACTGCTCCCGCAGGAGCATAAAGGAAGCAGCCTCGGCCGGGGCCTGGGCGTCCTCGTCTTCGATGAAGTCCCCCAGGTGGCTGTCTTCTTCTTCGCCAATGGGGGTTTCCAGGGAAACCGGTTCCTGGGCGATCTTCATAATCTCCCGTACCCGTTCCACCGGGATATCCATTTCTTTGGCGATCTCCTCGGGGGAAGGGTCCCGGCCCAGTTCCTGGAGCAACTGGCGCTGCACCCGGATCAATTTATTGATGGTCTCCACCATATGCACCGGGATCCGGATGGTCCGGGCCTGGTCGGCAATGGCCCTGGTAATGGCCTGGCGGATCCACCAGGTAGCGTAGGTGCTGAACTTGTATCCTTTACGGTAATCGAATTTCTCTACCGCCTTGATCAGCCCCAGGTTGCCTTCCTGGATGAGGTCTAAAAAGAGCATCCCCCGGCCGACGTAGCGTTTGGCAATGCTGACCACCAGGCGCAGATTGGCTTCGGCCAGGCGGCGTTTGGCCTCTTCATCCCCCTCCTCCATCCTCCTGGCCAGCTCAATCTCTTCTTCCGGGGTCAGCAGGGGCACCCGGCCGATCTCCTTCAAATACATGCGTACCGGGTCGTCAATGGCTACATTCTCAGGAATCGATAGATCGAGCTCCGTATCAGCAGCTTCGACCTCTTCCTTTTCCAGGGCTTCTAGTTCAACGGGTTCGGGTATTACGTCAATCCCCATGTGGCTTAATTGCTCGTAGATATCGTCAATCTGTTCGGGGGAGAGTTCGATTCCCTGCAGGGCGTCCATTATTTCGCGATAAGTTAAGGAGCCCTGGCTCTTGCCCTTTTCAATCAGCTCCTTGACTATTTGCTTTTGCTGTTCCTCTTTCACCGTTACTCCCCCCTTCCACATTTTAGCTTTTTTATCTCCTGCTGCAGGTGAAAGATTTGCTCCTGAAGTTCCTGAACCTGGCCGGTGGCGCCGCTGTTTTCCGCCCGGGCCAGGGATAGTCTGATGGCCCTCTCCTGTCCCTGTAGCTGCTGGAGCCGGTAAAGGGTGATTGCTTTCTGGACGGTCCGCTCCTGGACGGGTCCCAGGTCGTCGCTCAGGGTAAGCCGGGCAAGCAGGGCCTCCCAGCCCGGTTCCTCCGCCCCGGTTAAAACCCGGGCCAAGGCCGTCCCCGCGAGCTGGGGGTCTACCTGGCGCTGCTCTCGCACAGCTGCGATGAGGCTCCGGACGGCCTGGCTGCCACCCCACTCGGGCCCCAGTTGGGCATCTATGCTGGCCGCCAGGCTGGGGCTGGTGAGGTAGGCCTGGATTAAGAATAGCTCCCCCTGGTGCCAGGCCGGCACGCCCGGGCGAGGGCTTGGGGCCGGGTTCAGCTTTGCCACCGGCCGGGCGTCCCCGCCCCTCCGCCTGGCTGGCGGATGGCCCAGCTCCTGCAGAATAGCTGTTTCCGAGATCCCGGTATTGCGGCTTAAAAGCCGTATATAGGCCTCCCGCTCTACAACGTCCTTGACCTGGCTGAGGTAAGGGATAATTGTCTCCATAATAGCCTTGCGGCCCAGGGGCTGGGTGGGATCATAAGCGGCCACTGCCTTGTTGATGCGGAACTCCATCAGGCCCTGGCTGGCCGCCACCAGCTTCTGGAAGGCCGCTGCGCCCCGGGCAGCCAGAAATTCGTCGGGGTCTTTACCCTCGGGCAGCTGCAACACGCGCACCTGAAGGCCCGCTGCGGCCAGGATGTCCAGGCCCCGCAAGGTGGCTGCCTCCCCCGCGGTATCGGCATCGTAGGCGATAATCACTTCCCGGGCGTATTTTTTTAATTCCCGCGCCTGTTCCGGGGTCAGGGCTGTACCCAGGGAGGCGACAACGTTATCGATACCATGCTGCCAGGCGGCGATCATATCCATATATCCTTCGACGAGGATGGCCTGTTTCTGGCGGCGGATACCCGGCAAGGCCAAATGCAGGCCGTACAGGTGTCTCCCCTTATGAAATAAAACTGTTTCGGGGGAATTTAAATACTTGGGCTGCCCCTCCCCCAGGGTACGGCCGCCAAAGCCGATTACCCGGCCGTGGCTGTCTTTAATGGGGAACATGAGCCGGCCGCGGAAGCGGTCGACTGTGCCCAGGGGCGGCCGGGAGGCGCTTAAGCCCGCCTGATCTATCTCCCGCGGGGTGTAGCCCTGGCGGCGCAGGTAATTTACCAGGGCCGCCGGCGCCTCCGGGGCATAGCCCAGTTCAAAGGCCCTGGCCGTCTCCCCTTTCACCCCCCGCCGCTGCAGGTACGCGCGGGCCGGGGCGGCTACCTGGTGGCGCATTAAAAGGCGATAATAAAAGCTGGCAGCTATTGCCCCCAGCCCATACAGGCGTTCTTTCCATTCCCGCTGCCGCCTGGCCTCTGGCGATTCAGCAGCGCCCGCCAGGTGGATCCCCGCCCGGGCGGCCAGCGCCTGGACTGCTTCGGGAAAGCTGAGGCCGTCTTGCTTCATTAAAAAAGCGAGGACATCGCCGCCGGTACCGCAGCCAAAACAATAAAACACCTGCTTATCAGGGCTTACGGTGAAGGAGGGCGTCTTCTCATTATGAAAGGGGCAAAGACCGACGTAGTTGCGGCCGCTTTTTTTAAGGCGGACGTAGCCGCCTATAATATCGACGATGTCGACCCTGTCCTTTACCTCATCAATCACTTCCTGGCTGAAGGCGGTCGTCAGGAAAACCACCCCCCGGATCCGATGTTCTAATACAATTCGCTATCAGAATGAAATATCCTCTTTTTCGGGCCTTATTTTCGCTTTTTCCTATTATTTGTCCCGCTTTACCAGATTATACCTCCATTGGCCCGCATAAACTCTATGGCAGGCGGCAAAATGAAAGTACAGGAGGTGGGAACATGGCCAAGGCCGTGGCTTTCGTTTTAATTGCCCTCATTGGTGGCAGCGCCCTCTACGTCCTTTACCGGGGGGTTATCCTGGCTATCTTCCAGCCCTATTTTAAGACCCGGCAATAACCGGCTGGTAGGAGCAAATTTTTTAGCCCGGCGCAGGGCGGAAAGGGTGACTTCGATATATTTGTATGCTATACTATATGATGAAGGGTAATACCTTCATCCCTTTTTAAACCTCCCTTTTTACTATTTTTTAAGGAGTACCTCGCAGGGTATTCCTTTTTTTTATCCGCGTATAAAGCCCGCGGCTGGTGGTTAAAATAATCCTGGAAGGTGGAAGGGATCCTGCCGCCGCTTCGTCAACGCGCGGATAGCCTGACGAGCAAAGAGATTCCGCCACCTTCCCATTTTTTATGCCTTTTTACGTTGGAAAGCCGGTCGGTACAAACAGCCGCCGGTACTGGAGGACAGCGTAGCGGTCGGTCATACCGGCGATATAGTCGCAGGCCCGGCGGGCCAGGTCGTCGCCAGGGTGTACAGGCGGGGGCAGGGCCTCCGGGTGTTCCAGGTAATAGGCGTAGAGAAGCTTTAAGAG
>JASUSX010000116.1 GCA_030445875.1 Clostridia bacterium | reverse complement strand
TAAATTTGAAGCCGATATTGTTGCTCCCTGGTTTGATGAAGTAAAATCTCTTGTCGATCAGATTGAAACTCTTGTGGTTAAAGAGATCCGCAGTCCTGGTTGATCTATCCAGCTGTAGAAAGTCAAATGAAGTGCAGCTTTGCCGGCGTCGGCCCTGAGCAGGCCGAGCAGGATGCGGATGGTCGTGGTTTTACCGGTGCCATTCGGCCCCAGGAAGCCATGCACCTCTCCCCTTGCTTCCTCCTGTTCCTTGCGTTATACTCTATACGGCAAAATATGCAAAACGCAAAGGAACGGAAGGAATTTCATGGATCAGCAAAAGCTACGCAACCTGGCGATTATCGCCCACGTTGACCACGGCAAGACGACCCTGGTTGACGGTATGCTCAAACAGAGCGGTATTTTCCACGAGAAGCAGGTGGTCCAGGAGCGTATCCTGGACCGCAACGATCTGGAGCGGGAACGCGGTATCACCATCATGGCCAAAAACACGGCCGTTTTTTACCGGGGTTATAAGCTGAACATCGTCGACACCCCCGGCCACGCCGATTTCGGTGGCGAGGTGGAACGCATCGTCCAGATGGTGGACGGTACCCTGCTGCTGGTGGATGCCTTCGAGGGCCCCATGCCCCAGACCCGCTTTGTCCTGAAAAAGGCCCTGGCGGTAGGCCTGAAACCAATTGTGGTCATCAATAAAATGGACCGGCCCAACGCCCGGCCCGGGGCGGTGGTGGACGAGGTCCTGGACCTCTTTATCGACCTGGGGGCCGCCGAGGACCAGCTGGATTTCCCGGTGGTCTATACCGTTGCCCGCCAGGGGACGGCCAGCCTGGACCCGGACCAGCCCGGCGAGGACCTGCAACCCCTCTTTGAGACCATTATCCGCCATATCCCGGCCCCCGGTGGCGACCCGGCGGCCACCCTGCAGGTAGGGGTCAACCTGATTGATTACGACACCTACGTCGGCCGCCAGGCCATCGGCCGGGTATATAACGGCATCATCCGGGCCAAGCAGGAGGTGGCCATCGTCCGGGCCGACGGCAGCCTGACCCGGGGGCACGTAGCCGCCCTCCACGTCTTTGACGGCCTCAACAAGGTAGCGGTGGAAGTGGCCGCCGCCGGGGAGATCGTGGTGATCAGTGGCCTGGAGGACATTAACGTCGCCAATACCATTACCTCCCCGGACGACCCCCGGCCCCTGGACTTTGTCCATATCGATGAGCCGACGGTAACCATGACCTTCCTGGTGAATAAAAGCCCCTTCGCCGGCCGGGAAGGGGAGTACGTCACCTCCCGCAAGCTGCGGGAGCGTCTCTTCCGGGAGGCGGAGTCCGACGTCAGCCTGCGGGTGGCGGAGACGGATTCCCCCGACTCCCTGGCCGTCTCCGGCCGGGGCGAACTGCACCTTTCGATTTTAATAGAAACCCTGCGTCGCGAGGGCTACGAGTTCGAGGTCTCCCGGCCCCAGGCGATTATTAAGGAAATCAAGGGCGTCAAATGCGAGCCCATCGAGGAACTGGTCATCGAGGTTCCCGAGACCTATATGGGGATCGTCATCGAGCGCCTGGGCCCCCGTAAGAGCGAGATGGTCAACCTGGAAAACAAGGGCGACAGCCAGGTGCGCCTGACCTTTCATATCCCCACCCGGGGGCTCTTTGGTTTCCGCTCCGAATTCCTTACCGATACCAAGGGGCTGGGCATTATGTACCACGCTTTTCACCACTATGCTCCCTATGCCGGGGAGATTGCCGCCCGTAACCGGGGTTCCCTGGTGGCCTTTGAGACCGGAGAAACGACCAGTTACGGCCTGGAAAATGCCCAGGAGCGGGGCGAGCTCTTTGTCGGTCCGGGGGTGCCCGTCTACCGGGGCATGATCGTCGGCGAGCACTCCCGGCCCGGCGACCTGATGATCAATGTCTGTAAGAAAAAGCAGCTGACCAACGTCCGCAGCTCCACCGCCGATATTGCCATCAAGCTGGTGCCGCCCCGGGAGATGAGCCTGGAGCAGTGCCTGGAGTTTATCGCTGACGATGAGCTCCTGGAGGTGACGCCGAAATCTCTCCGGATGCGAAAGCAGAGCGGCGCTTATTGACCAGTAGTTAAAGTGTACTGTATACTTGCCGGGATGCCGTTGACCTTCCCGAAACTCTTATGATATATTGCTGTAGACATAAAGGGAGAGGGAAGGAAGATTTTATGGCCAGTATGTATGGTTTGGAACACCTGGGTGTATTTAACCACGGTATAGCTTATCGCAATTTGCCAGTGGCCCGGCTGGTAGAGATGGCCCTGGCCCGGGGAGAAGGGATACTGGCACCCAACGGGGCTTTAAGCGTCAGGACCGGTAAGTATACGGGGCGTTCCCCCAACGACAGGTTCATCGTGGATACTCCTTCCGTCCACGGTACCGTTAGCTGGGGTGGTTCCAACCAGCCCTTTACGGAAGAGGCCTTTGCCAACCTTTACCGCCGCCTGGTGGCCTATCTTCAAGGGCGGGACCTGTTTATTTTCGATGGTTTTGTCGGCGCGGATCCCGCCTACCGGGTGCCCATCCGGGTGGTCAACCAGTATGCCTGGCAGAACCTGTTTGTGCACCAGCTCTTTGTCCGGCCGACGGCAGCGGAACTGGCGCAGCACGAGCCCCGGTTCACTGTGGTCTGCGCACCGGGTTTCCAGGCTATCCCCCCTGTGGATGGAACCCGTTCCGAGGCCTTTGTAGTTTTGCACTTCGAGCGGCGCCTGGTAATCATCGGGGGGACCTCTTACGCTGGCGAGATGAAAAAATCCATCTTTACCGCTATGAACTATTTCCTGCCCGAGCAGGGCGTCTGCCCCATGCACTGTTCGGCCAATATGGGGCCAGCGGGGGACACAGCCCTGTTCTTCGGCCTATCCGGCACCGGCAAGACCACCCTGTCGGCCGACCCGGAACGGCGCCTCATTGGTGATGATGAACACGGCTGGTCGGAAAAAGGCATATTTAATTTTGAAGGCGGCTGCTACGCTAAATGCATTAAACTCTCAGCCGAACACGAGCCCCAGATCTGGAACGCCATCCGCTTTGGCAGCGTCTTGGAGAATGTGGTCGTCGACCCCGAGTGCCGGGCTATTGATTACGACTGTGATGACCTGACGGAAAACACCCGCGCCGCCTACCCGGTGGACTTTATCCCCAATGCCGTTATTCCGGGCATGGGCGGCCACCCGCAAACGGTCGTTTTCCTGACGGCCGACGCCTTTGGCGTCATGCCGCCCATCGCCAGGCTGACCCCGGAGCAGGCCATGTACCACTTCCTGTCCGGCTATACAAGCAAGCTGGCCGGTACCGAGCGGGGGATTACCGACCCCCAGGCGACTTTTTCCACCTGTTTCGGAGCGCCCTTCCTGCCCCGGTCACCCATGGTTTATGCCAGCCTCCTAGGGGCAAGGATAGGGCAGTATAATGCCCGCGTCTACCTGGTCAACACCGGATGGACCGGTGGCCCCTATGGCACTGGCCGGCGCATGAGCCTGCCCTATACCCGGGCCATGGTCCGGGCGGCTTTAAGCGGCGAACTGGATAAAGTGGAGTATAACCGGGACCCTGTTTTCGGCTTCCAGGTACCGGCGGCTTGCCCCGGCGTCCCGGCAGAAATCTTAAACCCGCGCCATACCTGGGCCGAACCGGAAAAGTATGACGCCATGGCCCGGAAATTGGCCGGTCGTTTTAAGGAGAACTTCGCCAAATTCCGGGATGTACCGGAGGCCATCCGGGCTGCCGGCCCGGTGGCCGGGTAGGTAGATGCCAGCCGCGTTTTGATGCTTTAGCGCCTGATTTTTCATGCTGCTGTACCTCCTGGCGGCAAGCGATGGCTTACCCTGGAGCAGCCAAAGAGCCGGCTTAACAACCGGCTCTTAATTATACTCCGCTATTACTCGCTTGGGCGCTACAGGTGTTCGAACCTATTTATCATCGCCAATAACCTGCTTAACTACCTCGACACCCTTCAGGGTATCGGATACCGGGCAGCGCTCCTCGATAAGTTCCAGCAGGCGTTTGATATTATGTTCCGGCGAAGGGGAGTCAATATGGATACGGTAGCGGATCTGCTGGTAACCTTTGCGAACCTCGCGATTCTTACCCAGGAAACCATCGGGGTCGAGATCCCCTTCTAACTCCACCCGGAAATCCTTTAGCTCCACATGGCAGGCCGGGGCGAAGGCGGCGGCGCAGATGGACATGCAGCCCCCCAGTGAGCAGAGGAGGAGTTCCACCGGGTTCATTGCCTTGTCACTGCCGCCCAGTTCCGGGGGTTCGTCGACAGCCACCTGGAAGCCCCGCGCCTGGCCCTGGCAGTAGAGGCCCTCACCGGTCCAGCGGACGGTGGCGGTGAAGGTAGTTTTGGCCATACTGTCATCCCTTTCCCTAATAATCTCTTTTGACCTTGCCCATGATAGCACGATCCCCGGTTTATGTGAAGTAAAAAGAGTAGCCACGGGAAACAGCATCGCGGAGGATTTCCCGGGGCTCAGGGAGAAAAACGCTGCTAACGGCTATTTTTGGTCTTTATGAGCTGAATTGGAAAAAGTGACGACCATATTAACTTCCCCGGCGGAACTGGCCCTGTCAAAAAGGGAGCGGATACCCGCCCAGACCTGTTCCTCCGAACCATGAAGCTCCGTACTTATGGGCCTGACGCTGTAGTTAACCCCCTGCTGGGCCAGGGCCTGGAGGGAATCGTTAATAATCTCACTGGCCCGGGTGGTCTTCTGAGGATAAAGGCTTACTTCTGCGCTTAACATAGTAGCGCCTTCCTTTCTTTTTATATTGTTCATCTTATATTGTTCATCACGGGGTGTGGGGTTATGCAAAAAGAAATAATCGAGGCCATCCTGCAATCCTTACGTACCGCCTACCCGGGGGCGCGTTCGCGCCTGTACTACAGCAATGCCTATGAGCTCCTGGTGGCGGCCATCCTCTCGGCCCAGACTACCGACGAACAGGTGAATCGGGTAACCTCAGCCCTTTTCCGGCGCTATCCCGATCCGGCTGCCCTGGCGGTGGCAGACCCGGAAGAGGTGGCGGTCTGTATCAAAAGCCTGGGCCTCTACCGGATGAAGGCCGCCCACCTGGTGGCTACGGCCCGGGTGCTGGTGGAGAAATACGACGGCCTGGTGCCCGCTAGCCTGGCGGAACTCCTGGAGCTTCCCGGCGTGGGCCGCAAGGTGGCCAATGTGGTCCTGGCCAATGCCTTTGGCCGGGATGTCATTGCCGTGGATACCCACGTCTTCCGGGTGGCCAACCGCCTGGGCCTGGCCCGGGCCGGGAATGTGCTGGAGACGGAAAAGCAGCTCACGGCAATCTTGCCCCCCGGCAGTCGTGGTGAGGCCCACCACCTGCTCATCCACCACGGCCGCGCCGTCTGCCGGGCGCGGCAGCCCCGTTGCCAGGAGTGTGTAGTGGCGGGTTATTGTGAGCATAAGGACCGGGATTATAGTGATGCGGATCACAATACCTGTGGTAAGGCATCACATTGATCTCTTCGCCGAGGGGATACAATAAAGGCAAGCAAATGAGGTTGGGGTGATAGCTATGAAACGCAAGATTGTCCGTATAGACGAGGAAAAGTGCACCGGCTGCGGCCTGTGCGTGTCCCCCTGCGTCGAGGGAGCCATTGAGATTGTTGGTGGCAAGGCTAAAGTCTTAAGGGAGGAATTGTGCGACGGCGCCGGCGTCTGCCTGAACGTCTGCCCCACCGGGGCCCTGACCATCGAGGAGCGGGAGGCGCCGGAATTTGACCCGGTGGCCGCCGAGGAAAACCTGGCCGCCAAAAGGAAACGGGGCGAAGGCCCCCGCTGCACCCGCTGTGGTGCCGACGAGGCGGAAGCCGTCCTCCTCTTTGCCCGCCACCAGGGGGAAAGCGCCTGGGTCTGCACCCGCTGCCTGCCGGTCTTAATCCACGGCTAAGGACCTTGTTAGACAAAAAGCCACCCGGACTTTATCTTTGTCCGGGTGGCTTTTCCTTTATAGTTATACCCCTGCCTGCTGCCTGGTGTAGTTCAGCAGGCCGCCGGCCAGGATGATGGCCTGCTGGCGGGAGGAAAGGCCGTGGCGAACCTTAAAGACCAAACCCTTGCTAACATTGGTGACCCTTATCTCTTCCTGCTCCAGCCCCTGGCCCAGGTCAATAGCCAGGGTATCGCCGGCCTCGACCCGGTCGTAGTCGGACGGGTCGGCAAAGGTGAGGGGCAGGATGCCGAAGTTCACCAGGTTGCTGCGGTGGATGCGGGCAAAGGATTGGGCAATAACGGCCCTCACGCCCAGGTACATGGGGCAGAGGGCGGCGTGTTCCCGGCTGGAGCCCTGGCCGTAGTTCTGCCCGCCGATGATTATGCCTCGCCCGGCTTCCCTGGCCCGCCGGGCGAAGGTGGGATCCAGGCCTTCAAAGGCGTGTTCGGCCAGGGCGGGGATATTGGAGCGCAGGGGCAGGTATTTAGCCCCGGCCGGTGAAATATGGTCGGTAGTAATATTGTCGCCTGTCTTCAGGAGTACCGGTGCCTCTATCCGGGCTGCCGGCGGTTGGGGTAAGGGCAGCGGCTTGATGTTGGGCCCGCGCCGGATCTCTACCCGGGAGCCATCCTCCGGCGGGAAGATGAGCATCCCGTCGTCAACGGGGAAGCCGGCCGGCAGGGTGATCCTGACCGGTTCGCCCAGTTCCCGGGGATCGGTTAAATACCCGTTGATAGACGTCGCCGCAGCGACCTCCGGGCTGGCCAGGTAGATTAAAGCGTCGGCCGTACCGCTGCGGCCCTGGAAATTGCGGTTGAAGGTTCGCACTGAGACACCGCCCGAGGGTGGAGCCTGTCCCATACCGATGCAGGGACCGCAGGCGCACTCCAGGATGCGGGCACCGGCAGTAACCAAATCCGCCAGGGCGCTGTTCTCGGCCAGCATACGGTAGACCTGGCGGGAGCCCGGGGCAATGACCAGGCTCACGTCGGGGTGGACGCGCTTGCCCTTGAGGATGGCTGCCACGCGCATGAGGTCGGTATAGGAGGA
>JASUSX010000115.1 GCA_030445875.1 Clostridia bacterium | reverse complement strand
GGCTGCCAGTTGCTCCCGTAAAGCCAGGGCCCGGGCGACGGCCTGTCCCCAGTCCCGGCGGCCCCGGACTGCCGCCCGGAGCCGGGCTAGATCCAGGGAAGCCAGGAGCAGGTAGGAAGGGCTGGTCGTTTGCAGCAGGTTTAAGGCCCCTGCCACCCTCTCTCTTTCCCTTGCCCCCCTTTCCCCCAGGTGGAGCATGGCCGCCTGGGTGAGGGCGCCCATGGTTTTATGGGTGCTCTGGACCACATAGTCGGCCCCCAGGGCCAGGGGCGAGGGCGGCAGGGCCGGGTCCAGGCCAAAGTGAGCGCCGTGGGCAGCGTCGGCCAGGACAGCCAGGCCGCGGTCATGGGCCAGGGCGATTAGTTCCTCACTCCGGGGCACCACTCCCTCATAGGTGGGGTGAACCAGAAGCAAGAGCCTGGCCCGGGGGTGGGCCTCTAAAGCCCTGGTCAGATCGGCCGGGGTTACCCCCAGGGGCAGGCCGGGTGACACCAGCCAGGTCGTCTCCAGGTAAACCGGCCTGGCCCCGCTCAAGATGAGGCCGCTAAAGGCGGCCCGGTGGGCGTAACGGGGCAATAAAACCTCCTCCCCGGGCTGGCAGGTAGCCAGCAGGACGGCCATCAGGCCGGCACTGGCGCCATTGACCAGGAAAAAGGTTTGCGCCGCACCGTAAAAAGCCGCCGCCTTTTCCTGGGCCTCCCGGATGACCCCTTCCGGGCAGGCCAGGTTGTCCAGCCCCGGTACCTCGGTCAAATCCAGCCTGAAGGTGCCTTCCCCCAGGGCCCGCCGCCAGGCAGGCCAGGTATAGGCGCCGTCTTTATGACCAGGTGTATGCCAGGAGTTAAGCTTCTTTTGCTGGTAACTTAAAAGCGCCTCCCAGAGAGGCGCCCGCCCTTGGGTTTTCACAGTGTTATTGTAACATACTTCCGCCAGCCACAAAACATTTTTATATATCCGGGTTGGTCGGGCCTACCCTATCTCCAGGAGCTACCAGGTTAGTTCCCCGGCCTCTACCCCCTGGACACCTGCCTACCGGCCCGGGTGCTGCACGCCGGCGTGGTCAATGTAGTAATCCCCCTTGATAACCAATTCCCCGACCGGCACCACCTGGTAACCGTCGGCCTTGAGCCTCTCCAGGAGGGGACCCAGGACGTCGGCCGTATAGCGGCCGTTATTATGGAAGAGGACAATGGAGCCGGGTTTAATGTTTTTCAGCACCCGGTTCAGGATGGCCTCGGCCGTCATATGTTCCTGCCAGTCCAGGGAATCCACATCCCACTGGATAGCCCGGTAGCCCAACCGCTCGACGGTACGGATCACCGTGTCGTTATAGTCACCGAAGGGCGGCCGGAAGAGTTCCGCCTTATAACCTGTTACCTCTTTTACCATCTGGCTGTTCTCCTGTAGCTCTTGCTCTATTTCCGCCTCGCTCAAAGCGGTAAAGTGCGGGTGGGTGGCTGAGTGGAGGCCGATCTCGTGGCCGGCAGCGGCTATCTCTTTAGCCACCTGGGGGTACTTCTTCAGCCAAATGTTGGTTAAAAAAAAGGTTGTTTTCAGGTTGTGCTGTTTCAAGGTGGCCAGCAAGCGGGGTGTGTACTCCGCCCCCCAGGTGGCGTCAAAGGAGAGGGCCACCTTTTTTTCCGTGGTCGCCACGCTATATATGGGTAACAGTTTCTTCGCCCGTCCGACCATGGTCGCCAGGGGCTGGTAATCAGCCAACCGGGCGCCCAGGTAGAGTCCCAGCAAAAATAACAGCGCCGGGATCAGGATGTTGACCAGCCGGCGCCAGCGCCATAACAGGATCATCTCTTCACCCCCAGGATGATCCTATTCAACCAGGGGGGGCGATATGAAAAAAAGAACCCCCCTGGCGATAAGACAAGGGGGCTTCCAGGTACGCATACATCTAAAACCCCGGGTTGTCAATCCAGGTCCCTCAAACAGCCCGGGCGTTGCTCTGTACCGCCCGGTTCTGATAGGCCTGATCCAGGAGCTGCATGACGTGGACGGTGCGACCGGGCAGATGGTGGACGTCCAGCCCGTGGGCCAGCTGCATCAAGCAGGCCGGACAGGAGGTAGCCAGGTATTCGGCCCCGGTCTTCTGGAAGTTGGCCATCTTCCGGGACAGGATCCTCTGCGACAGTTCGTAGTGGGTGACGTTGTAGGAACCGGCACCGCCGCAGCACCAGTCAGACTCATTCATCTCGACGAATTTCAGGCCCGGGATGCTCTTTAAGATCTGCCGTGGCTCATTCTTGACCTTCAAGCCCCGCACGGCATGGCAGGGGTCGTGGTAGGTAACAGTGGCGTTGACCGGGCCCATCTCCTTCTTAAAGCCCACTTCCGCCAGGTACTGGGAGGCTTCCTTTACTTTGGCACTCAACTCCCGGGCCAGGGGGCCGTACCGGGGGTCGTCTTGCAAGAGTTCGGCGTAGGCGTGGAGGCCGTGGGCACAACTGGCGCAATCGGTTACTATGGCTTCGACGTCAAAGCGCCGGAAGGAGTCCAGGTTCTCTTTGGCCAGCTTGATCTGCGCTTCGGTCTCGCCGTAGGCCTCGTGGGGAATACCGCAGCAGTTGGAGGTCGGTACCACAACCTCGATGTCGTTCTCCTGGAACACCCGTAAGGTCGCTTCGGCCACCTGGGGGAAGAAGTTGTTCATCATACAGCCGGCAAAATAGGCCACCTTGTGGCGGGGCTTCAGGGGTTTCCGTAAAACCTCCGGCAGGCGATCCCGCAGGGTCCTGGCCGGTATATCCGGCAGCAGCCCTTCGGCCTTGCCCAGGGACCCCAGCAGCCCCAGGAAACCGGTATGGCGGGCGAGCCACCTGGCGCCGCTGCGCTGGTAAAAACGTAAAGCCTTGGCCCCCAGGGTCAGGCGCCGCTGCCGCGCCAGGACCCCGTGCAGGGCCATGCGAATGGGGAAGGGGTTCCCGTTGGCGCGGGTGATCTCCGCCCGGGCAGCCTTGACCAGGGTGTCGGTGATTACAGAGGACGGGCAGGCGACCACACAGGCGCCACAAAGGAGGCAGGAATAAATGTGGTGGTTGATCTCCGGCTCTTTCGTCAGGTCAAATTTGCCTTCCATGGACTGGCGCATCAAACGGTTACGACCCCGGGCCAGGGAAAACTCCTCTCCGGTTGCCTTGTAGGTAGGGCAGACCTCTTCGCAGAAACCGCATCTATTGCAACGGACAATGTCCTCTTCCATCTCGCGTAAAGTTCTTACCATGACCTATCCCTCCTTACCTCAAGAAGCTGCCCGGGTACCGGCCAGGGCGTACGCCAGGACCTTGCTGTTGGGGGCCATAATCAGCTGCGGGTCAAAGGCTGCCTTAACGCGCCGCAAAAGTTCCATGATCGCCTGCCCGCGGGCTTCCACCCAGCGCCGGGCCAGGGTCAGGTCATCGATGTTGTCCACCACCAGAAGGCCGCCCAGGTTACCCGCCAGGGTAGCCAGGCGGTTGACGACCTCCTGGACCCCGGCGTAAGCCGCGGGGGCTTCATCCAGGAGGATATGGACATGAGCGTTACCGAAATGGGCCACCACCGCGGCCCCTTGCGGGCCCTGGTCCAGCTCGGCCCGGGCGCGGGTTAGAAACTCCTCCAGGGCGGTAAAGGGCAGGCTCACGCTAATCATGATGGCGCCCTTCTGCCCGGTAAAGGCCGGGTAGATCTGCCGGCGGGCCTGCCAGGCGGCGGCTGCTTTTTCCCCTGTTAGGATAGAAGCAGCAGAAAACTGCTTCTGGACGAAATCCACCTGGGCGTCCACCTGCTCGCTAAAGCCGTTATAGGTGACCAGGATGCCGCAACCCTTGCCCCCGGCGTCAAAACCAGCCCCGGCCATGGTCGCCACGGCGGCCCGGTCAAGTAATTCCAGGGCTAAGGGTAAGGTTTCGTTCCTAATGGTACGGGCCGCTGCTATGGCCGCGCCCAGCTCCTTAAAGGGCAGGAAAAGGGTGGTTTCCTTCTCCGGCACCGGCCGCAGCTTGAGCATGGCTTTGGTTATAATCCCCAGGGCGCCCCAGGAACCGGCCAGGAAGCGGGTGTTGTCGTAATCCTGGACGTTTTTCACCGTCTTACCTCCGGTGCGGATGATCTCACCGCCGGGCAGGACGACCTCCAGTCCCAGGATATGAAATTTCACATCGCCGTAGCCCAGCTTGCTGGGGCCGGCGGCGCCGGCGGCGATGCAGCCGCCTACAGTACAGGTGTCTGCTTCCACCGGTTCGACGGGCCAGTACAGGTTATGGGTCTTGAGGGCCGCCCGCAGGTCCTTCAGGGAGACGCCCGCCTCCACATAGGCGGTCATATTCTCGTAGTCGTACTCGATAACCCTATTCATGCGGGTAAGGTTAACTGCCAGGCCGCCGGTCAGGGGTAGCAGGCCGTGCCAGGCCATGGTACCGGCTCCCCAGGGCACCACAGGGATACCCTCCCGCGCCGCTAGCTTCATCAGCGCCGCTACTTGCTGGCTGTCCCCGGGGTAAAGGACAGCCTCGGGCAGGGCTGTATCCGTATAGCCGTGTTGCCGGCGGGCAGCCGCGTCCACCCGGCAATTTCCTTTACCTACAATGCCTTCCAGGGCGTCTATAACTTCCTGTCTCATATTACTATCCTCCCTAGGCTGCTGTGTCGGGTACAGTCTTGCCGGCGTTCAGGATATCGTGGGGGTCAAAGGCCAGACGCTCCCGGCGTAAAAACTGGAGTTCCTCCTTATTAAAGGCCCAGGCCATAAAGTCCAGTTTGGCCAGGCCGATGCCGTGCTCGCCCGAGAGGGTGCCCCCCAGGTCCAGGGCCTTGCGGAAGAGGGCGGCCCTGACCTTCTCCACCCGCTCCATCTCTTCCTTGTTCCGTTCATCAAAGAGGACCAGGGGGTGGAGGTTACCGTCGCCGGCATGGGCCAGCATCCCAATGGGGACGTTATACTCCTGGCTCAAGCGGCCAACCTCTTTGAGGATTTCCGGTAATTTAGTCCGGGGTACGGTGGCGTCTTCCATATCGTAGTTGGGGGCCAGGCGGCCAATGGCACCAATGGCCATACGCCGCGCCGTCCACAGGTTATCCCTTTCCTGGGCGTTCTGGGCGAGCTTCACGTCTGTGGCACCGTTCTCCCGGCAGATAGCCATGATCTGCTGCGCCTGGCGGTCCAGGCCGGCATCCCAACCATCGACCTCAATCAAAAGGATGGCCCCCGCGTCTACAGGCAGGCCGATATGCAGCCAGTCCTCGACAGCGTTGATGATCTTATTGTCCATGAGTTCCAGGGTACAGGGGATGATGCCGTGGGCAATAATGGCGGAGACGGAAGTGCCGGCGTCTTCGAGGGTGTTATAAGAGGCCAGCATGGTGCGGTTGGCCTTGGGCGCCGGCGTCAATTTGCAGATGATCTTGGTGGCAATGCCCAGGTTGCCTTCTGATCCTATAATAAGGGCGTTTAGGTTTAACTCCGGAGCGATGGGTTCCAGTTTGCCGCCGATCTGGACAGTCTCGCCGTTGGATAAGACCAGCTCCATACCGATGATGTGGTCCTTGGTCAGGCCGTACTTGATACCCCGCATCCCCCCGGAGTTCTCCCCCAGGTTGCCGCCCATGGTCGAGACCTTCTGGCTGGCCGGGTCCGGCATATAGACCAGGCCGTAGGGAGCCACCGCCTTTTGCAGCTCCATGTTAGTGACCCCCGGTTCCACCACCGCCACCCGGTTCTCGGGGTCAATCTCCAGGATGCGGTTCATTTTGGTCATGACAATGACAATGCCGCCCCGTTGGGGCACGGCACCGCCGCTCAAACAGGTACCACCACCCCGGGGGGTTACGGGGAGCTTTTTAGCGCTGGCTAGTTTCAGGATGGCGGCTATCTGGTCGGCGTTCTGGACGTAGACAATGACCTCCGGTTGGCCATAGACCAGGGAAGCGTCGTACATGTAAGTGTTCAGGGAAACCCTGGTGGTAAAGACATTCTCTTTACCTGCAATCCTGGTCAACTCGCCCATGGTTGTTTGGTCGACCATAACTCAAACCCTCTCCTCTCCCGCTGGAATAATCCGCGCCAAACTATTAAACGCCACCAGCGACGGTGGCGCCATACGGGTAAACTTTTAGTTTAACAACCACCACCACATTATTTTGTTACAAATATTACAAAGGTGCAATTTTCATTAATTTAAGTCTAACAATTCCATTGGACAGGTGTCAAGAATTGTCTGGCTTCTAAAAGTCCCTATGCAGACAGGAAAGACCCCATTTAGGGGTCTTTCCTCGTGTTTTCGCTGCTTAGCTACCAGTCTTATGGTCTTACCAGCAGACAGGTAAGGGCATCTCTCTGCCGTCATGGTCTGACCAGGTATGGCTCCCGGCCCCGCCCGACCGGTATACCGGTCAGACCTTAACCATCTCTACTGGCATGGGGGCCGAGATGGCTACGAAGACCAGAGGCTCAGGGCCGGTGGCCCGCACACCGTGGATCTCGCCCCTGGCAGCCAGGGCTACCATTCCGGCCTTGATGGGATGGGTAACACCGCCGCCCAGGTAGTATTCCCCCTCACCGGCGATAATGATCCAGGCATCGTCGGTAGCCGGGTGCCAGTGGGCAACTACCTCCTCGCCGGGGGGTACATACCAGACTACACCGTTGGTACGCTCGTTTTCGTAGAGGATGGTCTTGGTCGCTCTGGCCCCTAAATCCTTAATCACCTCGGACACATTAAAAAACCTATCCGCCAATCCAGCCCACCCCCAGAAGCGCTTTTTATTAGCTCAACGGTTAACAAAGCTCCCCTCACTTAAAAAGGCCAGTTATATTTAATTTCCTCTTCTTCGACTTCCGGTTCGCTGTCGTCCCGGATAGCCCTCCATTCACATATTTCCTGGCAGGTGCCACATTGGATGCAACTATCCCGGTCTATCCGGGCTTTGGCATTCCACCAGTAGATAGCATCAGCAGGACATTCCTTAAAGCAGATACCACATCCCGTACAATCGTTTTGTTTGAACCAGGGCATATATGAGTTCCGGCCTCCCTGTCTGAGTCTAAACTTAGATCATCCTTAAAAC
>JASUSX010000114.1 GCA_030445875.1 Clostridia bacterium | reverse complement strand
ATACGGGAAAAGGCGTAGTAGTTGCTGTAATAAGTAGCAGCCTGGACCGGTTGGGCCGGTGCAATGGCCAGGTTAGCCAGGAGCAACAGGACAGCCAGCAATACGGCCGGCGCTTTAACTTTGGGCAGCAAAAAAAACTCCTCCCTCTGTTTTTTCCTTTAACGCCGGGCCGGATAGGAAAAGCCACCCCCTTCCCACGCCTGCGAGGTTAGCTGACGGGTGCGGGCTGTAAGGTAGCCCTACTTCGTTGCTGGTGAGCAACGAAGATTAACCCCGGAGAATGGTTCCCCCGCTTTCATCCAGGAAATTCGGCGTTCTGGTGGCCGCGTACGTTAAAGTGGACTTGCTCCTATTTTACCATAATCCCGGCAATAAGTTAACATAAAATACCCACCTTGATCCCAGGTAAAATATGACAGCCGGGGTTCTACACCGGCCGGACCTGCCTGGTCGCCCCCTTTTCCCGGCAGGTGGTACCCCTTATTGCTTAACCCTCCCTATGTATGCTACAATTTTAACGTTAGATAAAAAGAGAGGGGGGTATATCGTGTCCGGACATTCCAAATGGGCGAATATAAAAAACCGTAAGGCCAAGGTTGATGAAAAACGGGGCCGTCTCTTTACTAAAATAGGGCGGGAGATCATCATTGCCGCCCGTATGGGGGGTGGCGACCCGGAAGGCAATCCCCGCCTGAAAGCGGCCATCGCCCGGGCGAAGGAAGTCAACATGCCCAACGATAATATCCAGCGGGCAATTATGAGGGGTACCGGCGAACTGGAGGGCGTAACCTACGAAGAGATGGTCTACGAAGGCTACGGCCCCGGGGGAGTGGCTATGCTGCTCAACATAGCTACCGATAACCGTAACCGTACAGCTTCGGAGATCAGGTATATTTTCTCCCGCGGTGGCGGTAACCTGGGGGAGAGTGGCTGTGTGGCCTGGATGTTTAACCCCAAAGGGGTTATCAGCGTCGAAGTCCCGGCTGGCGAGGCCCGGGAGGAACTCATCCTGCAAGCCATAGAGGCCGGGGCCGAGGACGTAGACGATAGTGATGCTGAGGTCCTGGAGATAAAGACCGCTCCGGCGGACCTGGACCAGGTAAAAGACGCCTTGCAGGGAGCAGGTGCTGTCATTAGCAGCGCGGAAGTGGAAATGGTGCCCCAGACTACCGTGAGTATCGAGGACCCGGAAACGGCCGCCCGGGTAATGCGCCTGGTGGACCGCCTGGAGGATCACGACGATGTCCAGGCGGTCTATACCAATGCGGATATTCCCGCTGCTATCATGGAGCAATTAGATATATAAATACAGGTATAAATAATTACCAGGCCGGTAATGCTAGCTGGTGGTAATTCCTGCGGGAAGGAGGTACCACATGGGCGACGCACGCCGGCGCTTTATTATTCTAGGCCTGGTTATTTTTCTCCTGGGGGGAGCGGTGGCTTACCAGGGGGCCAGGGTTAATTCCGGCCGGGAGCCCGTAATTATGCGGCTGCCGGGCCTGATAGAGCCGCGGCTACAGAAGGAACCTTACCTGGAAAGGTATTACCGTGCCTGCGGCCATAAGGATCCCATCCCTTTACCGGCCGGGGTCCAATGGAATTGGGCCGGGAAAGAGGAACTGGGCATCCTTTTCCCCCCGTCAGAGGGCTGGCGTATCTTCCAGGAGGGAGGGAGACTGGTTATCAGCCAGGAGGTAGATGGCCTCTGCCCGGCTGACACCCCCAAACGCCATCTGGCGGTTAAAGACGACCTGGTGGCCGTTTATCAGGGCCCGGCCGGCAGCCTGGGGCCGCTCCTGCGGGTAACAAACTTGCAATTTACCTCCCTGCCGCCTGATTGGCAAGAAAAGATAACCAGCGGCCAGGCAGAATTCAGCTCCGAACAGGAACTCCTGCAGGCCCTGGACAGCCTGGATGAATTCCGGCCCTGAAGACCTGATTTTGATCAGCGCGCGCGGGCGCTGATTTTTATTTGGTTAAAAAAAGGAACTGCAATCCCCGGCGTCGAATAATTGCCGGGGAGGAAAAATCCATGCTAATCCTGGGAATCGACCCTGGTACAGCCATTGTCGGTTATGGCCTGGTCCAGACAGCGGCTGCCGGTCGCCTCCAGGCCCTGGCCTGGGGTTGCATCCGCACCCCGGCGGCTGAAAAAACGAGCCTGCGCCTGGCCCTGATTTACGACCGCCTGCAGGAAATAATCCAGGGCCAGCGGCCGGACATTATGGCTATTGAAGAGCTCTTTTTTAATAAAAACAGTCGTACCGCCCTGGCGGTGGGCCAGGCGCGGGGAGTGGTGTTGCTCGCGGCAGCCCATGCGGGTCTCCCTGTTTACGAGTATACGCCCCTGGAGGTAAAACAGGCGGTTACCGGTTTCGGCCGCGCCCCGAAGGGGCAGGTCCAGCGTATGGTCCAAACCCTGCTGGGGTTGAAAAACAGGCCCACACCCGATGACATAGCCGACGCCCTGGCCGTGGCTATCTGCCACGCCAGTTTCGCGCCCTGGCACCGGGAAACAGGGGTGGTGCCGTCGTGATCGCTTTCCTGCGGGGCCAGTTACACCAGGTTACACGGGAGGGAATTATACTGGAAACCGGGGGTATCGGCTGGTTTGTACGTACACCGGCCAACCAGTCCTGGCCACCCGCCGGTACGGAGGTTGTTGTTTACACCCACCTGGTAGTCCGGGAGGATGCCCTGGAGCTTTATGGCTTTACCCGGCCGGAAGGGGTGCGTTTCTTTAATCTTTTGCTGGGGGTAGCGGGCATTGGCCCCCGTGGCGCCCTGCAGGTTCTGGCGGCAGCGCCGCCGGAGCAACTCGCCCGGGCCATCGTGGCCGATGATGCCCCTTTCCTGACCACCTTGCCTGGCATCGGGGCTAAAAAGGCTCGCCGCCTGCTCCTGGAACTGAAGGAGGCTATCCAGAAGTCCGGCCTGGCAGCCGGTGATGGGGATGCCGCGACGGCCGGGGCCGGGGGGATGGCCGCGGCCGCCACAACTGCTGCCGGTGACGAGGCCCTGGCCGCCCTCCTGGCCCTGGGCTATAACCGGGAGGAGATTACCCCCTTGCTGGCCCGGGTCAGGGACGAAGTGGGACCCGCGGCCGGTACGGAGGTTATTCTCCAGGGAGTGTTACAGGCCATTGGCCGGGGAGGTGGGGCTAATTGAAACAGGAACGTCTGCTATCCGGGGATCTCCACGGCGAAGATGAAGAACTGGAACTGAGCCTGCGTCCCCGCCGCCTGGCGGAATATATCGGCCAGGAGCATGTTAAAGAAACCTTGAGCATTTTTATCCTGGCCGCGCGGGAGAGGGGGGAAGCCCTGGATCATGTCCTGCTCTATGGTCCCCCCGGCCTGGGAAAGACGACCCTGGCCGGTATTATTGCCAACGAGATGGGCGTGAGCTTGCGGGTCACCTCCGGTCCGGCCCTGGAACGGGCCGGGGACCTGGCGGCTATACTTACCAACCTGCAACCCCGGGATGTCCTCTTCATTGACGAAGTCCACCGCCTGCCCCGCCAGGTGGAAGAGATCCTCTACCCGGCCATGGAAGACTTTGCCCTGGATATTATCCTGGGTAAAGGCCCCAGCGCCCGCTCTATCCGCCTGGATTTACCCCCCTTTACCCTGGTAGGGGCTACTACCAGGGCGGGGTTGCTTTCTTCACCCCTGCGGGATCGTTTTGGCATTAACTCCCGCCTGGAGTTTTACCGGGTAGAGGAGCTGGAACAGATCATCCTGCGGGCGGCTTCCATTTTACAGGTGGGGATCGAACCCGACGGGGCCAGGGAAATTGCTGGCCGCGCCAGGGGTACGCCGCGGGTGGCCAACAGGCTGCTGAAAAGGGTGCGGGATTACGCCGAGGTGCGCGCCGGAGGCGTAATCACCGGGGAAGTGGCCCGGGAGGCCCTTGACCTCCTGCAGGTCGATACCCTGGGCCTGGATAGTTCCGACCGCCGCCTGTTATTGACCCTGGTCCAAAAATTTAACGGCGGCCCGGTAGGCCTGGACACCCTGGCGGCGGCGATTAGCGAGGAGCCGGATACCATTGAGGATGTCTATGAGCCTTTTTTGCTCCAGCACGGCTTTATCCAGCGTACCCCCAGGGGCCGCCTGGCTACTACCAGGGCCTATGAACACCTGGGAATAGCTCGGCTGAATAGCTTGTTTTGAAAGCGGAGGGACAAAATGGGCGACTGGAGTTTTTTCGGTAAAATATTGCTGGGGATGGGGTTGTTGCTGGCCTTAATGGGCCTGCTGCTCCTGGGGTTGGGGAAGATTTTTTCCCTTGGCCGCCTGCCAGGGGATATCTACTTCCAGAAAGGCAATTTTACTTTCTATTTCCCCTTATTTACCTCCCTGCTTTTGAGCCTCATCCTGACCATCGTCTTAAACCTGTTCCTGCGCCGCTAGCTTTTTGGGTCGGAAAAGGCAGGTACTGTACGAATACTATGTGAGGTGAGGCTAGAAGTGCCACCGGAAGCAGACCCCAACCAGTTATTGCTTCAGGCAAAGGAGGGGGATCCCGGGGCCAGGGAAGAGCTAATCCACCGCTTTACCCCCTTTATCCTGGCTGTGACTTCCCGGGCTACAGGCCGTTTTATCCACCTGGGGGAAGATGACGAAGCCAGCATCGGCTTAATGGCTTTTAATGAAGCTATCGATAGTTTCCGGCCGGGCCGGGGATCTAGCTTTTTAACCCTGGCCGAAACTATTATCCGCCGCCGCCTGGTGGACTATTTCCGCCGGGAAGGGCGGCACCGGCGGGTCCTGTCTTTACAGGTCCTGGAGCAAGAAACGGCAGCCGCGGTCGATCCCCTGGGAGGGGAAGAGATAAACCTGGTGCATGAAATGGCCGACCGGCGCCGGGAAATCGAACGCTACCGGGAAGAGCTGGCCGGTTTTGGCATTACCCTGGCCGATCTGGTCAAAGGGAGCCCCCAGCACCAGGACGCCCGCGACCGCGCCCTGGCCGCCGCCCGCGTGGTGGCAGCCAACCCCCTCTTGAGCCAGTACCTGAGGGAACGCAAGGCCCTGCCCCTGAAAGCCCTGGAGAAATCAGTAGCGATCAGCCGCAAAACCCTGGAACGCCATCGCAAATATATCATCGCGGCAGCAGTTATGCTCATCGGGGACTATGAATACCTGGCCAGTTACATAGGTCAAAATAAAAGGGGTGGTCAGGATGCTTAACGCCGAACGGGGGTTGGTGCTGGAGCGGAAGGGGAACAGGGTTATAGTTTTGACTCCGGCAGGGGAGTGGCGGTCTTTATATCTACCTGACCAGTCGCCGGCCATAGGGGAAGAGATAATGCTGCCCCCGGTGAAAAGGAAACCTTTCTGGCCAGCCGTAGCGGGGGCGGCCGCCATTATCCTGCTGCTCATACTGGCCCTGCCCCTGGCCCGCCGGGCCGTAAGGCCCTTACCTCCCGGCGAACCTGTCTACTATGTTACAGTCGACATCAACCCCAGCGTGGAACTGGCCGTGGACAACCAGGAAAGGGTGGCCAGCGCCAGGGGGTTAAACAGCGACGGGGAAAAACTCCTGGCCAGCCTGGCCCTCAAGGAAGAGAAAATAGCTACGGCCATCAAACTCCTGACCAGGGAAGCCGTGCGCCAGGGTTATTACCTCCCGGACCGGGAAGGGGCCATGGTGGTGGCCGTGATCCCGGCGTCCGGTGCGGAGGAGAAACAACTGGCAGCAGGCAATGACCTGGGGCAAAAATTAACCCGGGAAGCCCGGGATATCCTGCAGCAGGCCAGGGTTCCGGCGGTAGTTGAGGCAGCCGTAGTCCAGCCGGAAATCCGCCAGCACGCTGAGGCTTCCGGCCTGTCGGCAGGCAAATACAGCCTGCTCCTGGAGGCCCTGGACGCCGGCCTCCCGGTTACTGCTGCTGACCTGCAAAAAGAAGGCCTGACCAGGGTGCTGGGCCGGCTGGATGGCAACTGGGAGCAATTGTTGCAAAAACTACAGCAGGACAGCGACCTTTTGCAGAAGGAGAAACAACTGGGGGCTACCTTAAAAAAAGCCCTGGGCCAGCAACCCGCTGCCGACAACAACCGGCTGGGGGACAATAGCAACAAAGGCCAGGGCCCGACCGGCAATGCCGGCAATAAAGAAAAGAGCCCTGGTAACCAGGACCGGCCAGGGCCGGGCCAGGGGCCGGCTGATCCCGGCCAGGGCAGGCGGCCCGCGGCAGCCCGTAACAACCCGGCCGCCCGGGGCGGCGGTAAGGCTTCTCCCATCCGAGTGCTGCTGGAAAAAGGGTATACTTACCAGGAGATTATTAAACGCTATTATAACCAGGAACGCCCTAGCGGCCATTTAAGGCTTGGTCCGCTAAATATAGCAGGTGAATAGTCAACATTGCGTCTGGAAGACTTCGACTACGAACTCCCCCCGGAACTTATCGCCCAGCAACCGGTGGAGCCGCGGGATGCCTCGCGGCTCCTTGTCCTGCATCGGGAGGGGGGCTCCCTGGAGCACCGGCATTTTTACGACCTGCCGGCGTACCTCCGGCCCGGGGACGTCCTGGTATTGAATGAAACCCGGGTCATCCCGGCCCGCCTCTGGGGCCGTAGCGCCGGTACAGGGGCCAGGATTGAAGTCCTGCTCCTCACCCAGCGCGGCCGGGACACCTGGGAAGCCCTGGTGCGGCCGGGCCGGCGGGTGCCGGTGGGCACGGAGATAGTATTTGGCCAGGGGGAGCTGCAGGCCCGCGCCCTGGCGGTAACGGGCGATGGCGGCCGGGTGTTGCAGTTTGCATACCAGGGAGGCCCTTTTGAGGCCCTCCTGGACCGCCTGGGGGAGATGCCCCTGCCGCCGTATATTAAGGAAAAGCCAGCGGACCCGGGGCGTTACCAGACGGTTTACGCCCGGGTGGAAGGGTCGGCGGCTGCGCCTACGGCCGGGCTGCACTTTACCCCCCGCCTGCTGGAACAAATCCGGGAGCAGGGGGTGCAGGTTGTTTACCTCCTCCTCCACGTCGGCCTGGGCACCTTTCGGCCCGTCAAGGTGGAGAAGGTAGAAGAGCACCACATGCACGCCGAATATTACCAGGTGA
>JASUSX010000113.1 GCA_030445875.1 Clostridia bacterium | reverse complement strand
CGCCAGGTGGTAACCGAACTGGGGCGCCAGCAACCGGCGAAGGTGGTGGCCGAGTTTAGCCGCATCCTGGAAAAGGACCTCCCCAACCTGGCCCTGCCCTGGCGGCACGACGTTCCCCGGGCGAGTTATTTGAATAAAGCTTTGCTCAGGGTTTACGAGGCCCGGCCGCGGGACTTTGTCGGGGTCCTGGGCATCGAGGGTGTGGGCCCCAAGACTATCCGCGCCCTGGCCATGGTGGCTGAAGTGGCCTACGGGGCCGCAGCCAGCTTTCGCGACCCCGTCCGTTACAGTTTCAGCCACGGCGGTAAGGACGGCCACCCCTATCCGGTAGACCGCCAGGTTTATGACCGCTCCATAGCCGTCCTGGAGCAGGCCCTGGCCGCGGCGAAGATAGGCCGCACCGACAGGATGCAGGCCTTAAGGCGACTGGGCAGTTTCGCCAGGGTTGAGGCCCGTTAATTAACGGTGTGAGCAGCTGTTGAGGTTGCCTTTCAGGCATTAAGTCGTTTGCTGGCCTCGATAATAGTTATACCAACCAGCGTGTTCCCCTTATAACGGAAGAGAATAGATAACAAACCGCCACGCTACAGCTCGCGTGGCGGTTTGTTATCTCAGCTTGATGCGATCTCAGCCCGGGTTTCGCCTTAGCCCAGGATCTCCTTGAGGTCCTCATCCGGCGTGGTGATGGGCTTCAAGTTGTAGTTTTCCTGAAGAACCTTTAGCACGTTAGGCGTCAGGAAGGCGGGGAGGCTGGGGCCGATGCGGATGTTCTGAACCCCCAGGTGGAGCAGGGTCAAGAGGATGGCTACTGCCTTCTGCTCGAACCAGGAAAGGACCAGGCTCAAGGGCAGCTCGTTGACGCCGCACTTAAAGGCGTCGGCCAGGGCCAGGGCTACCTGCAGGGCCGAGTAGGCGTTATTGCACTGGCCCATATCCAGGAGCCGCGGGATGCCGTCGATGTCCCCCAGGTCCAGGTAGTTGAAGCGGTACTTGCCGCAGCCCAGGGTCAGGACCACGCAATCCTCAGGCACCTTCTCCACGAACTCGGTGTAGTAGTTGCGGCCCGGTTTAGCCCCGTCGCAGCCACCGACCAGGAAGAAGTGGCGAATCTTGCCGGCCTTGACGGCCGCAATGACCTTATCGGCTAACCCTAAGACGGCCTGGTGGTGGAAACCGGTGGTTAGCTCGCCGCCGGCCTTTTCCTCCAGGGGCGGCAGGGACCTGGCCTTTTCGATGACCGGGGTGAAGTCGCGGTTCTTAATATGGGTTACCCCGGGCAGGCCGGCGATGCCGCAGGTGAACATGCGCTCCCGGTAGGATTCCTTGGGAATCAGAACGCAATTGGTGGTCCCCAGGATAGCGCCCGGGAAAGCATCAAATTCCTTCTTCTGGTTCTGCCAGGCCGTACCGTAATTACCGACCAGGTGGGGGAACTTCTTCAGTTCCGGGTAGGCGTGGGCCGGCAGCATCTCCCCGTGGGTATAGACGTTGATGCCCGTACCCTCCGTCTGGCGCAGGAGCTCGTAGAGGTCCAGCAGGTCGTGGCCGGTGATGAGGATGCCGGGGCCCTGCCTGATGCCGGTAGAGACCTTCGTCGGCACGGGCGCGCCGAAACGCTCCACATGGGCCCGATCCAGTAGCTCCATTGCCTTGAGATTCATGGCGCCCAGTTTCAGGGCCATTTCTATATGACGATTAAGATCAAAATCCACATTAGTCAGGGTAGTAAACAGGGCTTCATGCATAAAGCCGTCTACTTCTGCGTCGGCGGCTCCTAGCTCCCTTGCATGGAAGGCGTAAGCGGCAATACCCTTAAGGCCAATAATAATGGTATCCTGCAGGCTGGCGATGTCCTCATTCTTGCCGCAGACACCCACCTTGGTGCAGCCGCTACCGCCGGCTGTTTGCTCGCACTGGTAACAAAACATGATTTCTCCTCCTCTACGGGAATATTTTGCAGGCTAAAGCCATCATAAAGGAAAGATCCAGGACGAACTGTGACCTGGGTCACAAAACAGTAAAGAAATTAAGACTTAATAAAACAGGACTGGTACTAGAAGGAAATTGGGTCCTCATGTCGAAAAACTTTTTGGGAATTGGTGCAAATGAGCAAGGGGCGGAGTTTATGGGTGAGCTTTCAACCCGTTCCCAGGCCGGGGCGGATACACTGGCTGAAACTTGTACCCCAACCTATGATTTTGGGCCTGTAACCAGGCGACAGCTGGCAGGAAAAGACAGGTTGCCGGCAACGTCAGGGACTTCGACAGGAATGGCGACCACCCTTAATGGACCCGTGGGGGCCATATACGAGGAAGCCCGGGAGGCCCTGGGGGACATTTACCACCGTTGCCGCCTGGGGAACCATCTGGAGGTAAAGGCCATCCAGGAAGTAGTGGTTGGCTTTTTGGGTCGTATGCAGGATAACGAGGATATGTTTTTACAGATGGTAATGTTAAAGGACCTGGACCCCTATTCTTCGCGCCATTCCCTCAATGTAACTGTTCTGGCCACCCTGCTGGGTTCGAAACTGGGCCTCTCCCAGGAAGAATTGATGGTCATTGGCGTAGGTGCCATGCTCCATGATATTGGCAAATTGGAAGTACCTCCGGAAATTTTATTGAAGCCCGGCAAATTGAGTTCCGAAGAGTTTGCGGTGATCAAGCGCCACCCCCAGGCAGGCTACGAGCGGCTGGAGGGTGTAGTCAGGGAGGAAGTCCGCTGTGTGGCCCTGGACCACCACGAGCGCTGTAACGGTAGCGGCTATCCCCGCAGGTTAAAGCGGGAGGAGTTGAGCCTGGCGGCCCGGTGCGTGGCTATTGCCGATGTTTACGACGCCGTGACCACCGACCGCTGTTACCGGCCCAGGTACCTGCCCCACGAAGGTATGGAGTTATTAATGATGGAAAGCACCCTGGGTAACCTGGATATGGAACTGGTACAGGTTTTTTTGCGGGCCATTGCCAGTTACCCGGTGGGTACTACGGTGAGGTTGACGACCGGCGAAATCGCCCGGGTAATCGGCCAGGAACCAGAGATACCCATGCGGCCGGTGGTAAAGATAGTAAAACCCCGGCGCCGGGCAGGAGAGGTTATTCGTCTCCTGACCCATCCCTCCATCTTAATTGCCGAGGCTGAACCCTGATCTTTTGTGCCGGCCAATCGTCTACGGGCAGGCGGGCAGGGGAATGTTAATAGTGAGCAGCTTTTTTAGGCGAGAGCGGAGATGATTCAGGTGCTGGGTCAGGAAAGGGGTTTTGCGCCTGCCTACCTGGGCCTGGGTTCTAACCTGGGTGACCGGGAAGTCAATCTGCGGGCTGCGGTGGCTATCCTGGGGGCCACGGCAGGGATTACTGTGGAGGGCCTTTCCTCTTGGTATGAGACGACCCCGGTGGGCAAGACCGACCAGGGGTTGTTCTTAAACGGTGTAGTCCGAATTAAGACTACCCTTTCCCCGCGGGAGTTATTGCAGTGCGTCCTGGCCATAGAGCAGCGCCTGGGCCGGGTGCGCCGGGAACGCTGGGGCCCCCGCAATATTGATATCGATATCCTGCTTTATGATGCCTTAACCATTAAGGAACCGGACCTGGAGATCCCCCACCCCCGGTTGCTGGAGCGGGCCTTTGTCCTGGTACCCCTGGCGGAGATAGCCCCGGACCTCATTTTACCGGATGGCCGCCGGGCAAGGGAAGCAGTCCGGGGCCTTTTTCCCGGCCAGGAGGTATTGCCCTATAATGGCTGTCGGTGTTAAAATAAACACGAGCGCTACCCCTCCAGTGGAGCGCACGGATAGTTTAAGCGAAGATCGGCCAGTTTAATATTGTTCCGCTTGGATCTGCTTATAGACCGAGACGGGCAAAGGGAGAAAAAGGCTTCCGGCAGCTCGGCGGAAGCTTTTTTATTACACAGGGGGGAACTACCATGCGGGTAGGGATTATCGGTGCCGGCGCCGTCGGTACCGGTATGGGCATCCTGTTACGCCAGCGCGGTTATAACATCGTGGGTGTGGCCAGCCGGACCATGGCCTCGGCGCGGCGGGCGGCGGCCAGGCTGGCCTGCCCGGCCTTCGCCCGGCCGGAGGAAGTAGCGCGGTTGGCCGAGGTGGTCTTCCTGACCACCGGCGACCAGGCCATCGAACCGGTGGCAGCTGCCCTGGCCGCCCGGGGTGGTTTTCACGCCGGCCAGACGGTCATTCATATGAGCGGTTCCTTAACTTCAGCCATCCTGGACCCGGCACGGCGGGCCGGCGCCCTGGCCTTAAGCCTCCATCCCCTCCAGTCGTGCGCTGACGCCGACCGGGCCGTGGCCAACCTGCCGGGTTCGGTCTTCAGCCTGGAAGGTGATGACGAAGCCCTGGCCCTGGGGAAACGCCTGGTGACGGAGCTGGGGGGCGAATATTTCCTCATCAGCCCGGCAGCCAAACCCCTGTACCACGCGGCTGCCTGTGTGGCCTCCAATTACCTGGTCAGCATTGTCGATTTAAGTCGCCGGCTCATGCAGGCCGCGGGTATGGAGCCAGGGATGGCGGCCCGGGCCCTGGCGCCTTTAATCGAAGGGACTTTAGCTAATATTAATGATAAAGGTATCCCCCAGGCCCTCACCGGCCCCATTGCCCGGGGGGATTTCGCTACTATCAAGGACCACCTGGAGGCCATAGACGCTACGGTGCCGGAACTGGGCGCCATTTACCGCCTGCTGGGGCGTTACACCGCTGTCCTGGCCGGCCGGAAGGGGAGCATCGATGCCAGTAAGGTAGCTCGTTTTGAGCGCCTCCTGGCTGCCGGGTGGGAGGGAGCAAGCAAGAGCACAGAAGCTGGGAGAACCATTAGCAGGAGATGAGAGACATGGACTTACTGACAACAATAGCCGCTACCCGCCAGTATGTGGCGGGAGTCAGGCACCAGGGCAAGAGCATCGGCCTGGTCCCTACCATGGGCTACCTGCACAAAGGGCATCTAACCCTGGCCCGGACAGCCAGGGAACAAAACGATGTGGTCATGATGAGCATCTTTGTCAACCCGACCCAATTTGGCCCCGGGGAAGACCTGGATCGCTACCCGCGGGACCTGGAACGGGATCAAGAGCTGGCCGCCGCAGCAGGGGTGGAAGCCATCTTTACTCCCCCCGTGGCAGAAATGTACCCCCGGGGGTACTCCACCTATGTGCAGGTCGAAGGCCTGACGGAGGTGCTCTGCGGCGCCTCCCGGCCGGGCCACTTCCGGGGCGTAGCCACGGTGGTAAGCAAGCTCTTTAATATTGTCCAGCCCGACCGGGCCTATTTTGGCCTTAAGGATTACCAGCAGGCGGTAGTAATCAAACGCATGGTAAGGGACTTAAACTTTCCAGTTGACATAATAACCGTGCCTACTGTCCGGGAACCAGACGGGCTGGCCTTAAGTTCCCGCAACAAGTATTTAAGCCCGGCCCAGCGCCGGTCAGCCCTTGCCCTCTATCGCGCCTTAAACCTGGGGGCGGATTTGATCCGCCGGGGGGAACGCCGGGCCAAAACGGTGTGGGAAGCTATGACCAGGGAGATTCTATCCTATCCAGAAACCCGGGTTGATTATGTGGCGGTCTGCGATGCGGATACCCTGGAACCTTTGCTGGAGATCAAAGGCCGGGTGTTGCTGGCCCTGGCCGTGTGGGTGGGGAATACCCGTTTAATCGATAACTTGACCCTGGAGGTGAAAGACCATGTGGCGCGTCCTGATGAAGAGTAAGCTCCACCGCGCTACGGTTACCGAGGCCAACCTGAACTATGTCGGCAGTATTACCATAGACAGCGACCTTATGGCCGCGGCTGACATTCTCCCCAATGAAAAGGTGCAGGTGGTCAACAACAACAACGGCGCCCGCCTGGAGACCTACGCCATCCCCGGCCCTGCCGGCAGCGGGGTGATCTGCGCCAACGGCGCTGCCGCCCGGCTGGTGCAGCCCGGCGACATTGTCATCATTATTTCTTACGGGTTTTTTACCGAGGAAGAGGCCAGGTCTCATCGGCCGCGAGTAATCCTCCTGGATGGCCAGAACAAAATAGCGGAGATTAGGGGGAAAGAGCAACCGCGAGAGGTCTGGGTTTGATTAAGGAAGTAAAATGTTAACCAAAGTGGGCAAGAAATAGTTGACAACCATAAATAGGAAGAATAAAATATAACTATGGGGTTAGAAGGTAGTAAACAACAGGTGCTGGAGTTTCTCCGGCTCCACCGGGGGGAGTATATCTCCGGGGAGGACCTGAGCCGCCAGCTGGCCATTACCAGGACGGCTGTTTGGAAGCATATCCGGGCCCTGCGCCAGGAAGGCTACCAGATCGATGCCCAGACCCGCCGGGGATATTGCCTGCTGGCCACGCCCGACTGTTTTTACCCCGAAGAGGTGGCCGCGGACCTCAGGACCTCCTGGCTGGGGCGCAACCTCTATTACTACGAAGAGGTCGGGTCTACCAACCTGGTGGCCAGGGAACTGGCTGACGGGGGCGCCCCGGAAGGGACGGTGGTCATCGCCGAAAGCCAGACCGACGGCCGCGGCCGCCGGGGCCGCTCCTGGCTCTCGCCACCCCGCCGAGGTATATGGTTTTCCGTCGTTTTGCGGCCCCGTATGGCACCGGCCCAGGCGGCCCAGCTGACCCTGCTGGCGGCCGTGGCCATAGCGGCAGCCATTCGCCAGCAGACGGGCCTCCCGCCGGGCATCAAATGGCCCAACGATCTCCTGGTCGGCGGCCGCAAGGTATGCGGTATCCTGACGGAGATCAAGGCTGAAATGGATGCCATTGAATATATCGTCATAGGCGCAGGCTTAAACGTCAACCTGGAAGCGCCTGATTTCAGCCCTGAGGTCAGGCCCCTGGCCACTTCTCTGTACCTGGAACTGGGCCGTCCTGTTACCCGCCTGCCCCTCTTGCAAGGGATATTATGGCAACTGGAGCAGTGGTACGAGCGCTGGCAGGAAGAGGGCTTCCCCCCGGTACGACGGGCCTGGAAGGAGGCCAGCGTTACCCTGGGCCGCGAGGTGGAGGTTA
>JASUSX010000112.1 GCA_030445875.1 Clostridia bacterium | reverse complement strand
CAGCCGGAGGCGTCCATCCCCGGCGGTTGCAGCGACCTGCCACCACTGGAAAAACCGGCGGCAGCGGCGGAATTCACCGACCGGGCGGCCGACCTGGACCTCAACCACCACGCTAATAACAAACGCTATATCGACTGGATTCTGGTGAGCGTACCCATGTAGATACACCGAGCGGCCTATCCGGAGACCATAGTCGACCTATACAAAAAGGCCGCCCATTACGGCGACCATATCTTTAGCCAGTGCCAGGAGGTAGAAACTGCCGGCGATCGCAGGTGCTACCTGCACCGCCTCTCCTGCCCGGAGAAAGACCTGGAGCTAACCCTGGCCCGCACCACCTGGCAGAAACGCCAGTCAGGAAACCACTAATTTTATCCACCTCCCCGGCAATTATAGCACAGGGGATCATTTTTCCGCCACTATTTCAAGGCACCGGGAAAGAGTTGCTGGCATGCAAGGGCTACCCGTAATAGACCTTACCGGTGTACAATTTATCTTCGCAGAGGTGAAAGCAACATGGGAGTCGATCTGGAGTTAAGGCTTATCTACGACGGCCAGCAATGGATTGCCAGCAAGGATAACCTGCAGGCCACCGGCCGCACCCTGGGAGAGCTGGACCGGAACCTGAAAAGCGTCCTGCAGGCTAATGGTAATTTCCCACAGGGCACCAGGGTTACCGTCCTGATGCAATTTGATGCCGAGACCATCCCTAATTACGCCAACGTCAGGCAGTACAGGCCTGAATATTTCAACCGGCTGGTGGTTATTGATTTTTAAGGGGTTTCGGGTCACCCTTTAACGGGCATCTTATTGGAGGCTATCCCGGTTACTGGCCCCAGTGGGCGATATTATGCTCGTAGTACAGCAGAGGTTTTTTATCGCTGTTAACTTTGGCCGCCACCACCTGACCAGTGATGATGATATGATCGCCGCTCTGGTAGCGGTTGCTCACCTTGCACTCCAGGTTGGCCAGGGCGTCCCGCACCCCGGGGGTGCTGATCGCTGTCGACGGCACGGTAGCCAGGTCCAGCTCCTTGATTTTATCCATGTCCCGGCCTGAATGGCTACCGCAGTAGGTGGCGATATGCTCCTGGTCATCGGCCAGGATGGACAGGACAAACTCCCCGGCGGCGTCTAACAGTTCCAGTACGTAACGGTGGGGGTGCAGGGCCACCATTACCTGGGGCGGGTTGGAGGATTCCTGGGTGAACCAGGCCACAGTGGTCAGGTCGTGTCGCTCCCCTTGCTTCACCCCTACCAGGCCGCAGGGGCAGGCAATCTTGCCCAGGGCACGGGATATTTCGGCATTACTCATCTCAACCATCCCCTTCCATATTAATCAGCCTTATTATATCATAAGTCCGCCTAAGATAAAAAAGCCAGGGCTGCGCCGTCGCCATATGTCATTTGCCCCCGGCGGCGCTGGGAAATACCTTGCCCGGATTGAGGATGTTGCCGGGGTCCAGGGTTCTTTTTATACTCTCCACAACTGCCAGGCCGTCGTCGCCCAGCTCGGCCCTTAAAAAAGGGGCTTTTAGCAGGCCGATGCCGTGTTCGCCCGAAAGGGTTCCCCCCAGCTCCAGAGCGGCCTGGAAGATGGCGGCGATGGCTTTTTCCACCCGCTGCATCTCGTCAGCGTCTTTGCGGTTGCAGAGGATATTGGGGTGCAGGTTGCCGTCGCCGGCGTGGCCGAAGATGACCAGGTCCAGGTGATACTGCTCCCGGATCTGCCCCAGCCGGGTAATCATAGCCGGCACCTTGCTCCTGGGTACGGTGGCGTCTTCCGATATCTTGGTGGGCTTGATCCGGCCCACCGCCGGCGATACCGCCTTCCGCGCCCGCCACAGCTCCGCCGCCTCTGCAGGATTGGCGGCCATTTTGATTCCCGCCGCACCAGCCTTCTTTAAAACCGCCTCAACCACCCCAGCCTCCCTTTGCGCCGCCTCCAGGTCCCCGTCGGTCTCAATCAGCAGGACGGCGGCGGCATCCTGGGGCAGCCCGCAGGGACTGAACTTCTCCACCACTTTGATAGCCAGCTGGTCCATGATCTCCAGTGTGCGGGGCACTACCCCGGCGCCCATGATGGCGTTGATGGCCGCGCCCGTTGTCTCTAAATCCCTGAAAGTAGCCAACATAGTGCACACTGCCCGCGGCCGGGGGATCAGGCGAACGGTGATGGCGGTGATGACCCCCAGGGTACCCTCGGAACCAGTAAAAAGGCGGGTGAGGTCATAAGCAGTCACGTTTTTCACCGTCCGGCCACCGGTGTGGATGACCCTCCCGTCAGCCAGGACCACCTCCAGCCCCAGAATGTAGTCCCTGGTAACGCCGTACTTCAAGGCCCGGGGCCCGCCGGCGCACTCGGCGACATTGCCGCCCATGGTGCAGGATTCGGCGCTACCGGGGTCCGGAGGGTAGAAAAGTCCCTCCTTCTCCACCGCCCGGTGCAACTCGGCCGTAACTAACCCCGGCCCCATCCGGGCCAGCATATCCTCCCGATTTAGTTCATAAATGGCGTTCATATCAGTCAGAACCAGGGCGATCCCGCCGCCATAAGGGACGGAGCCCCCGCTCAGGCCGGTCCCGGCCCCCCGGGGATGCACCGGGATGCCCTCCCGGTTAGCCAGGGCCAGCACCCGGGCGACCTCTTCCGTCCGCCCCGGTTTGACGACCACATCCGGCAGGTACTGCCTGAAGGTACCGTCGTAGGAGTAGCACAGCCGGTCTTCCCGGGCCGTAAACACCCTCTCCCGGCCCATGATCCCGGTCAGCTCCCGCACCAGTTTATCCGGTAAAACGGGCACAAGCCGTCCCCCCACTGGAAAACGTTTAAGCATCGTCTACTTTACCATCCAGCCTAATCTCCGGCCAGAACACGGTTTCAACCTTCGCATCTACCCCATTATGAGTACCTATTGCTTATAACCCGCTGATGTCAAAACTCCTTTCTGCAGTAATGGCAGACTAATTGCGAAGTCCAGCCTGTTGATAGATCCAATGAATGAGCTTTTTATCAGGGCAACTGTCCGGGGACTAAACAAGGAAACAATTTAGATAGAATGCACCTGTTTCCCCCTGATCTCGATTTCCCGCTGCAGGCGCGCCAGCACCGTAGCGGCGCGCAGGTCGCCCCGGCGCACTTTCATGCTATCCACCAGCCGGTTGGCAGCGTCGATGGCCGCCCGCGCCAGGGGCCGCGATACGGTGAGGGCGAATTTGTCCCCGACGGCCGGCACCTGGCAGTCAAAAAGCAACTCCCCGGCTACCGGCCTCAAGATAGCGGCAGGCACGTCGGCTACCGTAATCTGTTCCCGATCCTCGAACAGGGACTCGACCTCGCGTAAAACCGGCCTGAAAAGCGCCCCCTCTCCGAAAAAAGGCGCCCTGGCAGCCAGCAGGCTGTGGATCGCTAAAAGGTCAAGCATCTCCTGGGCCCGGGCGGCGTGGATATTGTCTTTCTCGATAAAAGCGACAGCGCGAGAGGGCTGAAACTCCGCCACTGCCAGGCGGCCGAGTTCCTCCCGCAACGGTGCGACCTCCTCTGGAACCAGGATTTCCTCCTCGGCCAGTTCCAGGCCCGCCAGGTCCCGCCAGTTGCGGATCAAGCGCACTTCACGCCCGCCGCCGGCAGCGCAGCAGGCCACAGCGTAGCCCACCACCTCCACACCATCCAGGCCGGGAACCGGAACGGCAAGGCGCTGCACACACCCAGGTAGTTCAAACTGGCCCAGGTGCGCCAGCAGGGCGTCAAAGAACGGGTCGCCGTAGGAGGCAAAATGGACGCGGGTACCGCCGTCGGCGATACCTTCTTCATAGAGATCCCGGGAAACGGTCAGGACGGCTCCCTCGGGTATTCCTGCAATACCGGACAGGGTGAAGAGCGGTTTCCCAGCGGCTGTTGCCGTAGCACATCCCAGGTCGCGTAGATAACGGGATCCCTGCAGGGCTTCCCAGATAGCCGCCAGGGTTACCGGCGCCTGCTGATCCGTGCCCGCCTGGTCCCAGCGGTTATAGATCTCGTAGAGCTCTTCAGGCTTGATCTCCATACTCTCCCTTTGCCGGCGCTGTAGTTCCAGGCGTTCCCGGAGGCGGGCCTCCAGTTCATCCGGCGTCATAATCCCCTCGGCTAATTGCTGGAACTCCTCCGGCTCCACCGGCAGCAAGGATACCTGCTGGGGCCCGACGATGATGTTGGCCTGGTCCAGGCGGTTCAGGAGCTGGTTATACACAATCTCCTCAGCACTATCAACATAACATAGATTCAGCACATAAATATCCTGATGTTTCTGCCCGATGCGGTCGATACGGCCGATGCGTTGTTCGATTTTCATGGGGTTCCAGCCCAGATCAAAATTCACCAGCCAGTCGGCCGTCTGGAGGTTCAAACCCTCCGCCGCAGCGTCCGTGCAAACCAGGACGTCAATCTCACCCCGTAAGAACCTTTCTTTGACCTCTTCCCGGTCGACGGCGAGCATTTGCCTTTTAACCGGGTTAAAATACGCGGCCCCCTGCCCCGAGTAGGTACCGAGGCGCATCTCCGGGTTAACCTGGCGAAGGCGGCCCACTATATCCGTGAGGGTATCGTAGAAACGGGTAAAGATAACCGTCTGCCGCAGGCGCCCAGTTTGGCGATCCCGGCGCTGGTCCAGGTATTGCAGGAGGACCTGCATTTTCGATGAAGGCCCGCTGAGGTCCGCCATATCGTTGAGCAAAGCCTTCAGTTGTAGACGCTCCCACTCCAGGTCAGCCTTACTACGGTTCTTTAAGAGGGATACCGCGGCGATCTGATCGCCTTCTTCTTCCCCGGCAAAGACTGTATCCGCTAACAGGGAATCTTCCCCGGCCGCCGCCTCAGCCTCCGGTACCAGCTGGTCCCAGAGGGTGGTTTCCACCCGGGTCAGACGCCGCCGCAGGGTCTCGCGCAGGGCATAAGTACTGGAGGCAAAGCGCAGGCGCAGGAAGCTCAGCAGGAAGCTCATCATCTGCCGGGTTTGGTGATCGCTTTGGCCCTGGATCTGCTTGTTTAGCCCATTACAGTACTTCTCCAGCTGTTCATAGATACGCCGTTCCAGAGGGTTGAATTTAATCGTTGGCATCGCTAGGATATGGCGCCGGGCCAGATTCTGCTGTAGCTGTCCTTTAGCGTGATAAACCTCCAGCAACCGCCGGGTATGGCGCAGCATTATCCGCGACAGGGGCGCGGCACAGAAGAAGAGGCGGCCCATCAATTCCCGGTCGCGGCCCCGGGGAACCCGGTCGTACTCCAGCCACTGGCGCACCGCTGCGCGAATGCGGCCGTCGATGACACAATCCTCGATATAGCGCCAGAGCAAAGGGTCCTGCTTAGGTACGGCCTGGACGGCGCGGCGGAGGAAAGCCCATTCCTGCGGTCCCGGTTCCTCCCCCCGGACGAGCTTACCCAAGATTTCATAGTACTGCCATGTCAGGCTCGGGTCGAACTGGAAGGCGCCGGCGCGATTGGTCAGGGCCAGCAGGTCACATACCTCCACCGGATTGATCTGCATGGGCGTGGCCGTAGCCAGCCACAGGCTGCGCGCCTGCGGCCGCAGGTAATCGCGGATGGCAATGTAGAGGTGGCCGTACTCCGGGTGGGCGGTGAGACCGGCGGCGGGATTACGCCGCCGGGCGGCGTGGGCCTCGTCTACCAGGGCGATGGCCAGGGGTACTGCCCGCTTCAGGCCCTCAGCCCGCTCGCGACGGGCTAGGAGGCCGGTGGAGATGATAACCAGATCCGGATCGTAAATGGAGGCCGCTGCGCGGATTTCTTCCCTGGGAAAGATATATTCATGGGCGATTTCCGGGGTAGTCCGCGCCAGGCCGAAGGATAGCAATAACTTGGTCGCCATCTGGCGCTGCCACTGGCGGGTTAAACTGGCCGGAGCGGCGATGAGGATGCGTTTTGCCAGGCCGGCAAGATACAGGGAACGAAAGGCCAGGCCGGCTTCAATGGTCTTGCCCAATCCCACTTCATCACATAAAAGGTAGGAATAGGGCCAGGTCGCCACCAGGCGGCGGACGACCATGGCCTGATGCGGCCAGGGTGCCACCGGCGCTGTTTCCATACCTACGAAACGGCCCCCGGGCATGTGGGGAGCGTCACGCAGAACGGCGAACCGCAGCCGTTCCCCGGCCGATGGTGGCGGGATTGTCTTAAAAACGGCCCCGGTACCGTCCACCTCCACCGGCCGGTCCCTGCCTGTCGCCAGCTGCACCAGGCGGCGCTGTACTGCTTCCGGCAGGGTAAGTACCGGCAGGTGGCGTACTCGTCCCAGCCAGAGGTTTGTAAAGGCCGCCGCGGCTCCCTCCACCCGGCGGCGGTCCATTTCCCCCCACCAGTCGCAGTGGACGTCAATATTCTCAGCGTTTAAGATCAGGGCGGTCCGCGATTCGTTAAGGGTGCCGGCTCCATACAAGCGCTGGCCGAACTCATCTTCAAGGAGGAACCACTTCTCGTGAACATAACCATCATCCACGGCGTTAAAGGTCAGGGGTTCCCCCGTTTCACCGTGCACCCGGAAGGCTACGCGTACCTCAAGATAACCCCGGGCTACCATCCAGGCCAGGAGGGTGATGCCGTTCTGCACCTCCTCCGGCCAGGATTCCGGCCGCTCCAGTTCCCCGTTCAGCCTGGCCGCCAGCCGCTCCCGGTCTCCGGCCAGGATAGCCCGCACATCAGCGGGATCCAGGTCGGCGCCGACGATAAGGCGCATCTGCCCCTGGCGGCCGACAAAGGCGGAGAAACCCTGCGAAGCGGCGGCCAGGGAGGACGAGCGAAAATAACCGGCCACCCGGTCATAGCGTACCGCTAGTTGCAGGGCGGGCAGATAGAAATCATGGAGCATGTCGACGGGACGGCCTTCAATTATCGTTGATGAGGTCCGGTAGGAAAGGAGCCAGGGACGGGACCGCAAGCCTTTACCATCCGGGAAAGTATCTTCCTGTTCCGGCATATTTATCCCCTCATGGTAACGATACTTATTGAAGTAGCGGATCTTTGATTCCGGTGTAATCCACTTAGTGAGTCTTCTAGCCAGCTGAAAGCTACCGGCAATGCCGGTACCGCAATCATAGCCCTAAAACCCCTTAGCTAGTCTCCTAATGGAGAAAAATATCTCCTCAGGACCCGGAAATCAGTCCCAATCTGAGCATAGGAGCGCCAATGACATCCAGGTGGCAGTAGAATCTTTTATACACATAATAGCCGGGGAGTTAACAACAGGTCATCATTCCTTCCCGGCCAATAATAGCA
>JASUSX010000111.1 GCA_030445875.1 Clostridia bacterium | reverse complement strand
CTCCTACCCCCTTTACTCCAGGAACACCGGCCAGATCTGGTGGTAGCTAATGGCGAGAATGCAGCCGGCGGCAATGGCATTACCCCAGATATAGCCGGTGAACTTTTTGCTGGCGGTATAGACGTTTTAACCATGGGTAACCATGTCTGGGATAAACGGGAGGCTTTCAGCCTCCTGGAAGAAAACGAGCGCATTATCCGGCCGGCCAATTATCCCCCTGGTACCCCTGGCCGGGGTTACACCATAGTTAGGGTTAAAGAAGACCTGACGGTAGGGATTATTAATTTAGCCGGGCGGGTATTTCTTTCCCCCTTGGAATGTCCCTTCCGCCTGGGTCGGCAGCTGGTGGAGGAAATCAGTGCCTCCACGAAGGTTATTTTAGTAGATTTCCATGCGGAAGCGACTTCCGAGAAAGTTGCCCTGGGCTGGTACCTGGACGGCCTGGTCAGTGCTGTAATCGGCACCCATACCCACATCCAGACGGCGGATGCCCGCCTCCTGCCCCGGAAAACGGCCTATATTACCGACGTAGGCATGACTGGCCCCAGGGATTCGATCCTGGGGGTTAAATGCGAACTCATCATCAAGAAATTTCTTACCCAGTTACCGGTTCGTTTTGAAGTGGCCAGCGGTAGCATCCAACTGGAGGCAGTACTGGTGGATATTGATCCCTTCACGGGCAGGTCCAGCGGTATACAGCGTTTACAACACTACGGCGCGGCATAATTAATATGACAGCGGATCTACACACCCATACCACAGCCTCCGATGGGCGGCTCTCCCCGGTAGAACTGGTAAGCCTGGCTGGGAGCAAGGGATTGCTGGCCCTGGGCATTACCGATCATGATACGGTGGCCGGGTTGGATGAAGCCCTGGCTGCTGGCCAGGTCTATGGGGTCAGGGTAATCCCTGGCGTTGAACTCAGTACCGAATGGCAGGAGCGGGAGATCCACATCCTGGGGTATTATATTAACTGGCAGGACGGGGACCTCCAGGCTTACCTGGCAGGGATGCGCCGGGATCGGCAGCGCCGCACAGCCAGGATGGTGCAACGGCTGGAAGAGATGGGTTACGGTATCAGTATGGCCGAGGTAGAGCGGGAAGTCCAGGGGGAGGCTATAGGTCGCCCCCATATTGCGGCCGCTCTGGTGAGCCAGGGCTACGTACCTTCGGTAGAGGCAGCTTTCCAGACTTTGCTGGCGCGGGGTCGGCCCGCTTATGTCCCGCGGACCAGGGTATTGCCTGCCCGGGCGGTAGAGATCATCCTGGCGGCCGGCGGGGTTCCCGTGCTGGCCCACCCCGGATTAAGCCAGGCTGATGATTTAATCCCTTCTTTGGCTAACAGGGGCCTGCAGGGTATAGAGGCCTATTATCCCTGCCATGACTGCATCGCTACCAGACGTTACCTGGAACTGGCAGATGAATACAACCTGGTGATTACCGGCGGTTCGGATTACCATGGCCTGGTTGATAGTAGCCACGCAGACCTCGGTTCTTGCCAGGTTGGGCTAGACGTCGTGGAGCTTTTGCAGCAGCGGGCACAAAGAATTAAAACCGGGGCCAACCCCGCTACAGCCAGGCAGGGGGATTAGGGTCATTTTTTTACCAGGTGGTACTGGCCCGGGCGACTAAGGCTTGATCTCCAGGCATATATTTTAGCAAACGAATGACGAGGGGGGTGGGGCCGTTGGCTGGCAATGAAGTGGCTGCCCTCTACCGCCGTATCCAGGAGCTGGAGAACAGGATCGAGCAATTAAGGGTCAGCCGGCGCGTCCTGATGCGTCTGGTGGAAAAGAGCGAAGCCGAAAAATGGGAAATGGTCAGTCGCTTGCGCCAGGAAAAAGCCCAGATCGAAAACCGCAACCGCCGCTACGCGCGGGCCATCTGGGAAAAAAATAAGCAGCTGGTCCTGATTACCAGTAAGATAGGTGGGCAACTTATTAATTAAGTTAGGCTTGACCAACACAGCAGGGCAATTTATACTATAATTAACTGCATAGGAAACAGGTGCCGTACGGTTAAAAGGGAATCAGGTGCAAATCCTGAGCGGTCGCGCCACTGTAACCGGGGAGCTAGCTTCAAGGCCACTGGTAAAGGATACCGGGAAGGCGAAGCCAGGCGAGGATCCGGAGCCAGGAGACCTGCCTGTTGTTTTTACCCTCGCGTTAAGGGGCTTAAAGTTATGTTTTCTAACTCCAGCTACTTCGTGGGGGCTGGAGTATTTGTTTTTGGGGAGGACTAAGGGGTGAGCGGGCCGCTAGTTATGGTCACCGGTGGTGCCCGGAGCGGTAAAAGCCGCCTGGCTGAAAAGCTAGCTGCTGCCGGAGGCCGGCAGGTCGTGTACCTGGCCACGGCCAGGGTTGGGGACGCGGAGATGGCGGCCCGGGTGGCCGGGCACCGGCAGCGCCGGCCGGCCGATTGGCAGACGGTGGAGGCCCCCCTGGCGGTAGCTGCGGCTCTAGCCAGGGAAGGGCAAGCCGGGGTAACCGTGCTCCTGGACAGCCTGGGGATGTGGCTCAGTAACCTCCTGGGTCAGGAGATCAGCGGGGACGCCCCGGACTGGGAGAGATGCCGGGCGGCCATAGAGGTCATTATGACCAGGGCAAGGGAACTGGTTGCTATAGCCCGGCAGGTACCGGCGCGGGTAATTATTGTCACCGAGGAAGCAGGCCTGGGGCTCATTCCCTCCTATCCCCTGGGCCGGGTTTTCCGGGACCTGCTGGGCCTGGCCAACCAGGAACTGGCCCGCCAGGCCGATCAGGTTTACCTGGCAGTGGCCGGTTTACCGGTCATCTTGAAGGATACTTCAGGGGACAAGGCTGCCGTCCCCTCCGCTTCAGGTACAGGCCAAACGATTGTCTGGCGGCCAGACGCGCCAGGCAGGGAATTACGCCGGGGTTATACTACTGGCACCTGCGCCGCCGCAGCAGCCAGGGCGGCGGCCCTGACCCTGTGGCAGGGCCGGGAGGTAAGGGAGGTAACCCTGACCCTGCCCCGGGGCGAGGTAGTAACCCTCCCGGTAAAAGTCCAGCGTGGGCTGGACTGGGCCGAAGCAGTGGTCATCAAAGACGCGGGCGATGACCCCGACGTTACCAACGGGGTGTCTATCCATGTCCGGGCGTGCAGGCGGGGGGAGGGTCTGAGATTGCTCGGTGGCACAGGCATCGGCCGGGTGACCCGCCCCGGGCTGGCTGTGCCTCCGGGGGAGGCAGCCATAAACCCGGTTCCCCGGCAGATGATCACTGCTGCAGTAGCTGATGTTACCCCGCCGGGAGCAGGGATGGAGCTGGAGATAAGTATCCCCGGGGGGGAAGAGCTGGCCCGGCGTACCCTTAATCCTCGCCTGGGTATTGCAGGTGGCCTCTCTATTCTGGGCACTACCGGCATCGTCGAACCCATGTCGGAAGAGGCCTACCGTACCTCCCTGGTACCCCAGATCGATGTAGCCCTGGCCTCCGGGCAGCAAGGCCTGGTGCTGACCCCTGGCCGGTTAGGACAGCGCCAGGCCGAGGAACGCTACCATTTACCGGCGGGGGCTGTTGTTTTAACCAGTAACTTTATTGGTTATATGCTGGAAGCGTGTGCTGCCCGGGGCGTTAAAAAGGTCCTCCTCTGGGGCCACGGCGGTAAGATGATCAAGGTGGCAGGAGGCATCTTCTACACCCATAGCCGCCTGGCCGATGCCCGCCAGGAAATCCTGGCCGCCTGGGCTGCGGCCCAGGGCGCACCCCAGGGGGCGATAAGGCTCCTGCTGGAGGCCAATACAGTGGAAGCTGCCCAGGGGATTATCCGGGATTACGGCCTGGGCCGGGAGTTCTGGGACTCCCTGGCGGCCCGGGCCAGCCAGCGGGCTATGGCCCTGGTTCATGGTAACTTAACGGTGGGGACAGCGCTCCTTAACCTGCAGGGGGACATAATAGGCTGGGACGGTACGGCCCGGCAGATGCTGGAAGGGTGGGCCCATGGTAGCTAAGGCAGGGTGGCTGACTGTCATCGGGGTTGGACCTGGCACCCAGGCATACCTGACGCCGGCGGCTCGCCAGGCTGCGGCTGCGGCCCAGGTGCTTATTGGCGGTCGCCGGGCGTTAAGCCTTTTCCCAGACCTGGGGCAGGAAAAAAGGCTCATCGGCAGCAACCTGGAGGATTTACGTTCCTTTCTGAGCCAGATACGGGGCCGGCCGGCAGCCATCCTGGTGTCAGGGGATCCGGGATTTTATAGCCTTCTGGCCTGGCTCAAACGCCAGTTCCCGGGGGAAAAGATCCATGTTATCCCCGGTATCAGTTCTATCCAGATGGCCTTTGCCCGCCTGGAGCGGGGCTGGGAAGAAGCCACCTTTCTTAGCTTGCATGGCCGTCCCCTGGCTACCCTGGAGGCCTACTTGCCCCAACTCGCTGCCGGTACCGCCAGGCTGGCTATGTTAACCGGCGGGGCTAACACGCCAGCAGCTATAGGCAAATACCTTACCGACCACGGCCTGGCCGGGATCAAGCTGTGGGTGGGGACTGAACTGGGGGGCGAGGGAGAGCAGACCATCTGGCTGACAGCTACTGAACTGGCCAGCCGGTCTTTACCAAGCGCCGGGGTGGTGATAGCCGGTTATGAACCGGATTGACTGGCCCTTCCTGACACCGGGAATTCCTGACCACTATTTTACCCGGGGCCGAGTGCCCCTGACCAAAGAGGAAGTCCGGGTACTTACCCTGGCTAAAGCCTGTCTGGGCGCGGGACTGACCGTCTATGATATTGGCGCCGGTACCGGGAGCTGAACTGTAGAAGCGGCCCGTCTGGTACGGCCCGGGCAGGTGCTAGCTGTAGAGGTAAACCCGGAGGCCTGCAATCTTATCAGGGAGAATGTCCAGGGTTTTGGGCTGGATAATGTGCAGGTAGTAGAGGGTATGGCTCCGGCTGTCCTGGGGGGATTGCCGCCACCAGACCGGGTCCTCATTGGCGGTAGCGGTGGCCAGCTGGAAGGCATTTTAAGGGCCTGCCAGGCGAGCTTGCGGCCCGGCGGGATTATTGTTATCAACGCTATTACAGTTGAAACCCTAAGTACAGCCCTGGCTGGCGGCTCACAGCATGGCTATCGGGTGGAGGCTCTGGCCACCAACCTGGCCCGCCTGGAAACGGCCGGTCGCCACCACATCTGGCGCGCCCTGAACCCGGTGTACATAGTAAAGCTCGCTAAAAAATGTTTTCCCGAGGAGGCAGGAAGAGCGTGAGTGGAACCCTCTACGGCCTGGGGGTTGGGCCGGGGGACCCGGAACTGCTGACCCTGAAGGCACGGGCCATCCTGGAACGGGTACCGGTCCTGGCGGTACCCGTCTCCCAGCGGGGAGAAGAAAGTCTGGCCCTGCAGGTAGTGCAGCCTTTTATCCAACCCGGACAGAAGATATTAAGCCTTTTTATGCCCATGACCCATGACCGTGCCTACCTGGAACGTTCCTGGGATGCAGCGGCGGCCGAGCTAGGCCAGCATCTAAAAGCAGGTCAGGATATCGCCTTTCTCACCCTGGGGGATGCCTCCCTGTACAGTACCTACAGTTACTTAATGCAGCGCTTACAAAACCTCCGGCCGGGCCTGAAGATTGTTACCGTCCCTGGTATCACCTCCTTCGCCGCTGCCGCCGCCAGCCTGAATGTGCCCCTGGCCATGGGCGATGAACCTCTGGCCATTATCCCCGCCTTGAAAGACCCGGCTGCCCTCAAGGAATATCTTGCCCTTTTTCCCAACCTGGTCTTAATGAAGGTAGCCCGCCATTATGACGCTATTGTGGACGTTCTGGAGGAGGCGGGGGTAGCAAAGGGCTCGGTTCTGGCCAGCCGCTGCGGCCAGCCTGGGGAGAGTTTTAACCGGGATCTAGCAGCCGGGAAAGGTAAGAAACAGGATTATCTATCCTTGATTATTGTGAAGGGGGCAGGGCAGGGGTGAAGGTCTATTTTGTAGGGGCCGGTCCCGGGGATCCCGAGCTAATTACCGTCAAGGGACGTCGCCTCCTGGAAGAAGCTGACGTGGTTATTTACGCAGGTTCCCTGGTTAACCCGGAGATTTTACGTTACGCGGCACCGGGAGCGAGGTTGTACAACAGCGCGGCCCTTACCCTGGAAGAGATCCTGGCGATTATGCAGTCGGCCGTGGCAAAGGGGGAAAAGGTAGTCCGCCTCCATACAGGCGATCCCTCCTTATACGGGGCTATCCAGGAGCAGATAGACGCCCTGGAAGAACAGGGGCTACCTTATGAGATAGTACCGGGCGTCAGTTCCTTCGCAGCCGCGGCCGCTGCCGTAAAGAGGGAATTCACCCTGCCGGGGCTGAGCCAGACCCTAATCCTCACCCGTCGGGCTGGCCGGACGCCGGTGCCGGCGGCCGAGGGTCTGCCGGCCTTGAGCTGCCACCGGGCTAGCCTGTGTCTTTTCCTAAGCAGCCAGGACCTGGCAGCGGCTGCCACCGAATTGGCCAGGGGTTACGGGGAAGCTACGCCGGCTGCCGTGGTCTATAAAGCCTCCTGGCCGGAGGAAAGGGTTATCTACGGCACCCTGGCCGATATCGCCGCCCGGGCCAGGGAGGCTGGTATCGACAGGACCGCCCTGCTCCTGGTAGGTGATTTCCTGGGCGGTAGTTACCAGCGTTCCCGGCTTTATGACCCGGATTTCAGCCATAGTTTCCGCCCCGGTAGGCCCACCGATGACTGAGAGCCCAGGGCTGGCCATTGTTACCCTGACGCAGCCGGGTTTACAGACGGCCCTGCGGCTGGCCGCTGCCCTGCCGGGGGGAGCCGTCGTCTACACCCCTGCCGGCCTGGCCGTCCCAGGGCGGGTCAGGCCTTACCAGGGACCGTTATCCCCCTTCCTGGGGCGGGTTTTTAACCATTACCGGGGATTAATCCTGATCATGGCTACCGGAATAGCTGTCCGGGCTTTAAGCCCCCACCTGGTAGCCAAGGAGAAGGATCCGGCCGTGGTGGTGGTGGATGCCAGGGGGCAGTACGCCATCAGCCTTCTCTCTGGCCACCTGGGCGGGGCCAATGACCTGGCCCGACTGGTGGCCTCCCTCCTGGGCGGCCAGGCGATCATCACCACAGCCAGTGAGGTGCAGGGGCTACCGGCTCTGGATCTGGTAGCCCGGGAACTCGGTATGAGTGTGTGGCCGCGGGCCAGCTTCAAGGGGGTGATGGCCGCACTGGTCAACGGCGAGACCGTCAATCTCCTGGTAGAGCCAGCTTTACGGGAATCCCTGGCCAGGGCCCTGCCTTCTTTAGACACCCGCCCCCTGAAGTGCTT
>JASUSX010000110.1 GCA_030445875.1 Clostridia bacterium | reverse complement strand
TTTTGTTTCTCCCTGGGAAAGGCAGCCTGGCAGTTCAGGTATTTCTACCGCATAACCGCCCTCAGGTGAAGGGTAAAGTACTATTCTATAGGGTAACTGCAGGTAATAATTAAGATCTTTATTCATCCTCATTGGCCCCTTCTAATAGTTTAATGGCCCTGATTATATAACCCTGTAATATGTATGGCTGCCGGTAAGGTACTACTAACTTATATTTTCCCTTTCTGTATATGTAGTGGCTTGATCCTCCACCCGGCTGCGATCTTATAAAACCAGCTTTTTGCAGTATCTTATCTATCTCATCGAAGCGAACCGTTTTAGGATTTCTTTTGATCCTGTCCAGTAATTTTTCCAGCTTTCCCATAAAGCCAGCCTCCGGCCCTAAAAATATAATAGCATATATGATAGCATGGCGCAAATTGAATCTATCCTACCCGCGCGAGGAGGGCGGCGGCCTGGGCGCGGGTGAGGGGGAAGAGGGGAGCGAAGGTGTCCGGCGTCATGCCGCGCATGAGACCGGCAGCGTAAGCCCTGGCTACCACCTCGCGGCCCCAGGCGGGGATGTCGTCCCGGTCGCGGAAAGGTAGAAATAGAGTGGGCGGGTAAATGCCGGCCGGGACGGTGTCCGGCGCGTCTGGTTTCTCCCCTGTGTTGCTGCCGGGGCTGCCCCCGGCGGTGGCTTTGCCAGTTAATTCCAGTAACCGTACTAAAAAGGCGGCGGCTTCGACCCGGCTGACGGGGCGGTCCGGGCGGAAGGTGGCGTCTTCGTAACCGGCAACCAGGCCGTGCTCCCGGGCTACGGCCACGGTGGCCCGGGCCCAGGCGGGGATGGCGGCGCGGTCCTTGAAGTCCGGCTGCTCGTTACCCACGACCTGCCAGCCGGCCAGGCGGACCAGCAGGGCTACCAGCTCGGCCCGGGTAACGGCATTATCGGGGCGAAAGGACCCGTCGTCGTAGCCGGCAATAAGCCCGCGGGCGGCTATTTTATTTATATCCGCCTCGGCCCAGTGGCCGCGGGTGTCCCAGAAGCCTTCTTCACGGGCGTCGCCCAGGTCGATCTTCTGCCCGGTCACACCGCCCGTGGCCCGGTCCAGGGCTACCAGCAGGACGCTTTTTTCCCCGCCCCGCAGGGTCCACTGGAAATTACCCCGGGCGTCCAGGGGGATGGCCTCCTGCCGGCCGTCATCGTGGTTTAAGTACAGCCGGCCGGCGGAGGTGGTCCCTTTTATGACGACGCCGTCCGGCCGGGGCAGGACGGAGACGGCCAGGTCCGGCGGCCGGGCGCCGGGAAAGCTGCTGGCCGCTACCCGGGCCAGGACAGGCTGCTGCCCTTCCAGGAGGGTCAGGGTTACCGGCAGCCAGGCCGGGAGATCCCCGGCAGCTACGCGGTAGCCGTCCCAGGTCACCAGGGTGTGGTCGCTCAAAGCATAGGTACCGCCGTCAGCGGTCCGGAGCAGCCCCTGGCGGGTGTCCACCCCGGCCAGGATTTTGCCCACCTCAGCGGCGGGGGTAGCTATATCGAGGCGCCTCGCCTTCCCCTGGCCGGGGGCCGCCGTGAGGCGCACCCAGTCGCCCGGGCTTAAAGTAGCGGCGCTGGCAGGGAGGCCCCAGCGGAACACCCCGGTACTGTCGTCCAGGTCATAGATGCGGAAGTTGTTGGCGTAGTCCATGAGGTAAAGGGTCTTGCGGTCGCCGCTGACATAAAGGACGCGGCCGTAGGTAACGTTGCTCCAGGCCGCCAGGGTGATTACCTGGTGGCTGCCGGGCATGAGGTTTAAGGCCACCCAGTCGCCGGGCTGAATGGCCGCCCAATCCGCCGGCTCGCCGTCGCGCTGCACCGGCGCGCCGGGGAAGAGGGTATAGTTAGCACCGGTAGCCAGGGTCAGGCTGCCGGCTGTTACTTTATCTACCCGGCCCAGGGCCAGCTCCCTTTTGACGGCGATGTACGTCACCTGGTTGGTCGCCGGGTCGCGGGCCAGGCGCACGGCCATACCCGGCACCAGGGTTGCCAGTCCGGCCCGGTCGGCGGCGCCGTAGGGCAGGTCGGCTATGGCGGCATCCACCAGCCGGTCGGCGAAGGTGACGGCCACCCGGGGGGCGAGGGCAAAGGGCTGCTCCTGCCCCAGGAGCCAGACCTCCTGTTGCTCCAGGTCGACGCGGGCGAGGAAACCTTCCTCTGCCGCGTAGCCGGCCAGGACCTGCCACAAGGTGGAGGTGGAGGGGTTAAGGGTGGCGGTCACGCTGAAGCCCGGGGGCAGGGCCGGGTTTTCAGGGGAGAGGGAGGGGGCCGGCAGGGCGCGGCCATTGACGGCCAGGCTGCCGGCCGGGTTGAAGTAATAGCCCCCGGTACGGACCTGGTTGTTAATCTCCAGGAATAAGTCCCCCGCCCTGGTCCCCAGGGCCTGGACGCCGGTGGCCTGCCAGCGACGGCCCACGATATAGAGGGTCTGCGGCCCCAGGTAGGCGTCCGAACCCGGCAGGATATGGGCGGCGTCGGCCGGGGCCAGGGCGCCGTCGACGCAGTTTTTACTGCCTCCCGGCGGGGTGGTAAGGGTACGGCCATCAGTCAGGGTTACCTGGCCGGCGGCATTGACCCCGGCCACCACCCCCCGGACCAGGGGCTGGCCAAAAACGAGGGCAAAGTCCTGGGCCGGTTCCGCCTGCCCGGGCAGGGCGTTTTTCTTTATGCTTGTAGCGCGTACCTTTATCGTATAAGTACCGGGTTGCGGGTCTTTTATGTAAACTTTCTCCAGGTTGTTCAGGTGGTCGGCCTGGCTGGTAGCGGTAAAATCATTGCCGTAGAACTGCCGCCCGTCAGGGGCGATGACCACCAGGTCCAGGTCGTTGACCAGGGCGGTGGTGGCCCCTGGCGCCGGCGCCGGGTCGGTCCAGGCCAGGGTGGCTTTGAAGGGCACCGCGCTGTCCGTCACCCGCACCTGGTAGGTCGCTTCCGCCCCTTCTGCCAGGCCCTGTTCGCCGTCCTCCAGGTGCATGGTCTTTTCCTCCAGGGCCAGGACTGTGCCGGCCAGGTCCAGGATGCCGGGAAAACTGGCTGTCGGCCCGCCGGGGGGCGTCCAGGCGCCGCCCACCAGGGCCGCCTTCACCAGGGCGGCGGATGGCCGGGGAAAACCCTTTGTTTTTAAGTACTGGCGCAAGATGGCCGCCGCACCGCCGGTAACGGCCGCCGCCTGGCTGGTGCCGCCCTGGACGCTGTAACTGGCGTTGGGCGGGAAGTTACCCTCTACCAGGCGGGAACGGGGTGCCACGATCCCTGTACCTGGCGCCAGGAGGTCGGGTTTCGCGCGGCCGTCGCCGGACGGGCCGCGGCTGGAGAAGTCGGCCTGGCGATGGGCATCGTCGGCGTCGGGGCTGAAAGCCGGCCTTACGGATTCGCTCGCCCCCACCACCAGGGCATTTTTGCTGTTGGCTTCGGCGGTGAGGGAACCCTGGACGGGGCCGTTATTGCCGGCACCGAAGATGGGGAGGAAGTCGGGGTACTGGCGGACAAAACTATCTATCTGGCTCGATACTCTCTGGTAGACGCTGGCACCGCCGCCCCAGCCGTCGACGTGGATGCGGACGCCGGCGTCATAGGCGGGAAGGAAGAGGCGGGTGAGGTCTTCGGGCGGGGCCAGCTCGCCGCTGGGGTTTAACAAGCCCTGGAAATAGATGCTTACCCCGGGGGCAATGCCGCTGTACTGGCCGTTTGATGCGGCGCCGCTGCCGGCGATGATGCCGGCCAGGTGGGTGCCGTGGCCGATAGGGTCATCGGCCTTCTCCCGGCCGGCCCAGCTTTTCAGCATGACCACCCTGGGCATCTGGCCGGGGGTGCCCTGCAGGTCCGGGTGGATGTCGCTGATGCTACCCGCATCCAGGCCGCTGTCGGCCAGGCCCACCTTCTCCCCCTTGCCGTTAAGGCCCTCCGGCGCTACCAGGCCCGGTGCCGCCAGAGGCCGGACGCCGGTGATGTCGGCAGCCCGGTCGGTGAGAAAGCCCCGGCCGTTCCGGCCGGGGGGTGGCCCCAGGAGGATGATGAGGATCAAGAATAAAGAAAAGGTCAGGGTAGCGGTATGGATCCTGGTTTTATGTAATTTTTTATGTAAAACCGTAACCATGGTAAAGCTCCTTATGTTAAGTTCCCCCCGCGTCTCACGGGGCCGGGGGTCAGGGGCCAGGGGTCAGGAGCAGTCAGCCCTGTCGCCGGGCTTCCTGCCAGACGGCTATCATAAACTTCGGCAGGGCCATGATCCTTTTGACCCGTTTCGGCTCCTTAACCACCCGGTACAGCCACTCCAGGTTTAAGCGCTGCACCCAGGCCGGCGCCCGCCGGGCCACGCCGGCCAGGACGTCGAAGCTGCCGCCCACGCCCATGGCTACCGGCACCTGGAGTTCTTCCAGGTAGCTGGCGATCCAGTATTCCTGTTTGGGGGCACCCAGGCCCACCAGGAGGATGTGGGGCTGCGCCGCCCGGATCTCCGCCAGCAGCAGGGGCATGGCGTCTGGCCCCAGGTAGCCGTGGCTGGTGCCGGCCACTACCAGGCCGGGGTGTTCCCTTTGCAGGTGCGCCGCGGCTTGAGCGGCCACGCCCGGGGCGGCGCCGTAGAGGTAAAAGCGCCACCCCTCCCCGGCCCCGGCGGCCGCCAGGGCCTGGAGGAGGTCGATGCCCGTCACCCGTTCCGGCAGGGGGTGGCCCAGGCGCCGCGCCGCCCACAGGATGCCGGCACCGTCGGCCGTCACCAGGTGGGCGCGGTTGATGACGGCCTGGAGCTGGGGCTCGCCGTAAGCGCGGTAGGCGATTTCGGCGTTCAGGGTTACTACGTGGTGGGGCGTGCCGGCCCGTACAAACTCCTTCACCCTGGCCACGGCTCCGGCCAGGGTGAGGGAGTCGACCCGGTTGCCCAGGATATAGCAGGAGGGAGGGGTGCTCCTTGACATAATACGCAACGCTCCTGTGGAGAATAAGCTCCCGCCCAACCGGGCGGTTATCAGTCTAGTACAGGTTAGGGATCGCCGCCAGAGTCTCCGCCAGTTTCTTCTGGTCTACAATAAAGTAGCTGATGCCATCAACGTATTTACCTTCCCCGGGGAGCATATGGGCGGCCACGGCGCTGCCGTTCAGGTCCTTCATGCTGAGGGCCAGGGAAAGCATTTCCTTAAGGCTTAAATTAGTATTAACTTCCTTGCTGATTTCATTGACCAGTTTGGGGATCCTGGGGATGGTACTCAGCCGCATGGTCTGGTCCACCAGGGCCTTGAGGAACTTCTGCTGGCGGCCGACCCGGGTTATATCCCCTTCCGGGTCGTAACGGTAGCGCACGTAACCCAGGGCGTCATGGCCGTTTAAGTGCTGAAAGCCGGGTTGCAAGTCGATGCCCTCTTCCGGGTAGTACATGCGCTTGTCAACGTCGATGTCGACCCCGCCCAGGGTGTCGATGACCTTTTCGAAGCCCTGGAAGTCAACCTCTACATATTTCTCGATATGGGTGCCCAGGAAATTGTTGATGGTATCCATTAATAACTGCGGGCCGCCGAAGGCGTGGGCGGCGTTGATTTTATCATAGCCGTGGCCGGGGATTTTTACCCGCGTGTCCCGGGGTATGGAGAGAAGATCCACCTGGGGTTTCCGGGGGTCCAGGACGGCCAGGATAATGGTATCCGAGCGGGACGGCTCGTTGGGCTGGCGTTTATCGACGCCGATGAGGAGGATGCCCTGGGGCTTGCCGGGTGCCGCCTCGGCCAGGCCACCGCCGCCATTATCGCCCTGGCCGGTAGCCATCCCCCCGGCCAGCCACAGGCTGGCCAGCTGGTAGCCGGCAAAGGCGAAGGTGCCAAAGGTCAAGCAGGCCGCCAGGATAATACCCAGGATCAAGAGGAAGGGACTGCGGCGCTGCCCCCTGGCCAGGGCTGCACCTTCACCCCATATTTCTGTCTGGTGCTGATCCGTCGTTGCCATAAACTCTGCCTCCACAGTTATAGACGTTCAAGGGCTTCCCATGGTTCCCTTATGCCCGGAAATTTTTCTTGTAACTTTTATCTATTCGACACCGGGGACCATAATCCTTTTGTCTAATATTTTGCCTGGACCAGGGAAAATAATTGCAATTTTTTTTCAAGCTATAATTCACAAAGTACCTGGTTTTATGGTATAATAACTACTGGGGAAATGAGAGATACTATTTTACAAAGAATAGTCTGCAGCAACTTCCCCAACTACTTATATCCAAGAAGGGAGGCACAAATAATGCTCAAGGACATCCAGCGTAATCTCCTCCGCGAACGCAAGGCGCTCTTGGAACAGTGGGCCTACGCCCCGGAAAGGGAGCGGCCCCACTTGCTTGTCAGGATCATGGACATCGACGAGCAGCTTGAACTGGGCAAAGGCAAAAGCAGCCCCCGGGCCAGGCTTCCCAAGCGAAATGTGATCTAGGAGGAGCGAAAAGCGCGGGTTTTAACCCGCGCTTTTTCTTTTCCCTGGTACTGCTCCAGCGCCGGCACTAAAACGGCCATCCTACCAGCCTCCCACTTCTAACATCCCACCTCTCACCTCTATTTTCTGCCTATACCCCGCAGTAAAATATCCGTCATCGCCGCCGCCGTGGCCGCGGCGTTAAAATCCTCTCCCTCCTCGTAGACCATCTGGCGGCCCAGGACGGAGATAAAGCCGAGCACCAGGATGGCCACCAGCCAGGGCGACACCGGGCGCATCTCGCCCCGGTCGGCGGCCGCCTGGAGGTAGGTCTGCAGGCGTTTCAGCTTTTCCTGCTGGGCGGCAAGGAGCAGGTCGTGGATGCTGGCATCAATGGGCGGGTGATCGCTTAAAAGAATTCTGGCAATTTCCCGGTGGGCCTGGAAGTACCCCAGGCTCTCTTTAATGAGACGGTTAAGGAATTGCTCCAGGGTCTGTTCCTGCAGGCCCACCCCCTGCAGGTAATCGAGATAGACGGTCAACTGGTGCAGCAGGAGCTGCTGGAAGAGGTCCTTCTTGCTGCGGAAATACTCGTAGACGGTCCCCTTCCCTACCCCGGCCGCGGCGGCTATATCGGCAATTTTCGCCCGGTAAAAACCCTGGCTGGCAAAAACCCCGGTGGCTGCTGCCAGGATATGCTGGCGCTTGTCGCCGCTGTCACGCATCTGGGCCCTCCCCCCTCTTCTCGTCCCGCTGGCGTAGCCAGGTTTTACCCGGCATGGGCAGCCTCACATCCCGGCCGGCGTTTGCTGCCGCCGGGAGAGGCGGAACAGCCGCGCCAGCCGCTGGCCCAAGTCTTCAAAGACGGTGTAGAGCACCGGCACCAGGACCAGGGTCAGGATGGTGGACACCGTGAGGCCGCCGATGACGGCGGTGGCCAGGCCGGCGTTCATCTCCGCCCCTTCACCGA
>JASUSX010000109.1 GCA_030445875.1 Clostridia bacterium | reverse complement strand
CCCCCATGTGCGGTATTGGCGGCGACCTGTTTTACCTTATTTACCTGGCCCGTACAGGCGAGGTAGTTTTTTTGAACGGTTCCGGTCGGGCACCCCGGGGGGCCAGCTGGGAACTCTTCCGGGAGAAAGGACTGGCAAAAATACCGCCGCGCAGCGCCCAGGCCGTAACCGTACCCGGTTGTGTGGCGGCCTGGGAGGATGCCCACGAACGCTATGGCACCATGCCCCTGGCTGACCTCCTGGCTGAGGCTATAACTCATGCGGAAGGCCACCCGGTCAGCCATAAACTGGCCTGGTACATAGCTGAACACCGGGAGGTCCTGTCCCGCCACCCGGATACAGCGGCCATCTTCCTGCCCGGTGGCCGGCCGCCCCAACCAGGGGATATCCTGCGCCAGGACGACCTGGCGGCGAGCCTGCGCCTCCTGGCCAGGGAGGGGAAAGGGGCCTTCTACCAGGGAGCGTTGGCCGAGGCTATAGCCGGGACCGTCCAGGAAGGGGGCGGTTACCTTACCGTGGAAGACCTGGCCGGCCATACTTCCACCTGGGGCCAGCCGGTAGCCACCACCTATCGCGGCTATACGGTTTATGAAACAGCCCCCAACAGCCAGGGCCTGACGGCCCTGCTGGAGTTAAACCTGGTGGAGGGTTTTGACTTCCAGGCCATGGGCGTTGATACGGCCGCGTATATCCACCACCTGGTAGAAGCCAAGAAACTGGCCTTTGCCGACCGGGACGCCTATCTTAGCGACCCGGAGTTTGTCCCTGTTCCTGTCGACCGCCTGTTATCCAAAGATTATGCCACCAGGCGCCGGCGGCTCATCGACCCGGAACGGGCCGCTGCCATAACAGCCGGGGGCCAGGTGCAGGGCGACACCACCTACTTTGCCGTCGTAGACCAGGAGGGCAATGTTGTTTCCTGCATCCAGAGCCTTTACTACCCCTTCGGTTGCGGGCTGGTGGCGCGGGGGACGGGTATTTTACTCCAGAGCCGGGGTGCCTATTTTTCCCTGGACCCCAACCATCCCAACTGCCTGCTGCCGGGCAAACGCACCCTGCACACCCTCATGGCAGCCATAGTCACCAAAGACGGCAGGCCCTGCCTGGTCTTTGGTACCATGGGGGCTGACGGCCAGCCCCAGACCCACCTGCAGGTAATCTCCCGCTTCCTGGACTTCGACTGGAATATCCAGGAGGCTATCGAAGCGCCGCGCTGGATTCACGGCAGCACCCTGGGGGATGGGCCCCCGGTACTGAATATGGAGAGCCGGTTAGATCCTGCCGTAATCGAGGCTTTACGGCGCCGGGGGCACGAGGTGCGTCTGCTACCGGCCTGGGCCAATGAGGCCGGCCATGCCCAGGGAATAGTAATAGATCACCAACGCGGTGTCCTCATGGGCGGTGCCGACCCCCGGGGGGACGGCTACGCTCTGGGCTGGTAGGATCCCGGCTTTCACCATCTGATTAGCGCCTGCGCTGTGCGCAGCATAAAAGCGCCCCGAACCTTGAAGTGATTGCACGAGGCGCTTTTATAAATTCTGCCAGAATTCTTTTTCCGTTATCTTTAGCTGGTGTTTGAGGACCCTGGCCCACAGGTGAGCAGGTATCTCTTTAGCCAGGGCGTGGCTGACTTTAGTCCGCAGGATGGTGCCGTCGGCCAGGACTTTTTCGTAGTACCAGTGGTCGGTGTCGCGAATTAACACCCAGCCGTTTTTATCGCAGTAGCGCTTTAATTCCCTGTAGGTGGGCGGCATTTAGTTTAGCTCCAGCAGGGACTGGATTTCGGCCTCGGAATTGCAGAGCAGCACCCGCAATAAATAAGGCAAATGCTGGCGCCGGTTGGGCGAGTTAAGGAAAAGCTGGGAACGCTCGATATAGTCGCGAGCATAGAATTTGAGATCTTCCACCAGGGCTTTAATGGCTTCGTCTTTGGTGGGGGCATTGACAGCCAGCTCCAGGGCGTCCAGGGCCAGGGTAACAGAGCCGTCATCTTCCTGGAGAACCTCAGGTTTCAAGGAGTAACGGGCCAGGATCTCCTGCTCCAGGTCTGGCCTGATGACTAGTACCTGCTCGTTTTGTTTCCTCTTAATAACAACGGGCGTTAAAGCATTAAAGACCCGGTTATAAATACCGGAAAAACCCCGGCGCGCTTCCGTAAATTGATATTCAGCCAGCATGCTCATCCCTCCAGCACCTCCATTCTAGTACATAATGGGCAAAATGTACAGAGTGATCATATATAGAATATGCCCGGGAACAGATAATATAACGTTATATCGAGCCTTTCATCATAGATGACAAAATTGCGATAATACCGAACGGAGCAAGCCTGGATATGGCAGGAAATACCACCGGGGCGGCGAAATTTAATATAAAAGCCATCCATTTCTGTAAAATGGATGGCAATACAAGGGGGGAGAGACAGAGTGAGCGTTCAGTATTTCGCACCGGCCAGCGTGGAGGAGGCCCTGCAATTGCTGGCAGGAAATAGCGATTACACGCTGCTGGCCGGGGGGACGGACCTGGTACCGCGCATGAATTTAAGGCAGATCAAGGTTTTAAGGGGCCTGGTTTACCTGGGCAACATTGCCGAAATGAAAGGGATCACTTCCCACAACGATTACATTTTTGTGGGCGCCCTGGTAACCCATAGCCGGATCGCGGCCTCGGAATTAATCAAAGAAAAGGCGCCCAATGTCTGGTACGCCAGCTACCACATGGGCACCCCGGCCATCCGCAATGCCGGTACTATCGGCGGCAACCTGGTAAATGCCTCCCCGGCTGGCGACAGCTGTGTAGCCCTCCTGGCGGCAGATGCCCGGGTAATCCTCAAATCCAGGCACGAAAACAGGCTGGTGCCTGTTAAGGAGTTTTTTGTGGACAAGGGCCGGACCGTCCTGAACCCGGGGGAAATCCTTTACGGTGTGCAGCTACCCATGGCCGGGCAGGGCATAAGGAAGGGCAGTTCTTACCAGAGAATTGGCCTCCTGAAGGGCAGCTCGACAGCCATTACCAACGTGGCTGCAGAAGTAGAGCAGGACGGCGAGGGTGTATGCCAGGCCTGCCGCATCGCTGTGGGCGCCATGGCCGGTACCCCCCTCCGCCTGGCGGCTCTGGAAGAAGCCCTGGCTGGCAAGAAGATAGATCGGGACCTTATTAACCAGGTGGTTAAAGATGTAGATGCCTGGATCAATCCAATTGACGATACCTACGCTACGGCCTGGTACCGGCGTAAAGTAGTAAAGGTGCTGATTAAAAGGGCGCTGCTGGAAGCCAGCGGCCTGGAAGGCTCCGAAGGGGAGGTATAAGGGATGGAAATCGCCTTTACATTAAACGGCCTGGCCGTCAAGGTAGATGTAAAACCGGCGGACATCCTCACCGATGTCCTGCGGCAAAAGCTGGGCGTACTCAGCGTCAAGAAAGGCTGCGAAACAGGGGACTGTGGCGCCTGCGCCGTTTTAGTGGACGGGGAACTGGTGAATTCCTGTGTCACCCTGGCCCCGACGGTAGCCGGTAAGAGCATAACGACCGTGGAAGGGTTAATTGTTAACGGCGAGATGGATATTATCCAGCGACGCCTGGCCGAATACCATGGTACCCAGTGCGGTTTCTGTACCCCGGGGATGGTCATGGCTATCAAAGCTCTATTGAATGGGAACCCCCACCCCGATGAGGCAGAAATCAGGCGGGCCATAGCGGGCAACCTGTGCCGCTGCACAGGCTACCAGAAGATTGTAGAAGCCGTCCAGAGTATAACGGCCTGAGGAGGGAACGGTAATGGGCAAAGTAATCGGCCAGCGGCTACCCCTGTATGATAGCTACCGGCACACGACCGGGCAGACCAGGTTCACAGACGATATCTACCTGCCGGGTATGCTTTTCGTGAAGACGGCTAAAATACCGGTACCCCACGCCCGGATCCTGAATATCGATACCACGGGAGCAGAAAGGGTGGCCGGGGTTGCAGCGGTTATCACCCACAAGGACGTGCCCAACAACTACTGGGGCGCCTTTGTCCAGGATCAGCCTGTCCTGCCGGACAAATACGTCCGCTTCCTGGGGCAACCGGTAGTTGCCGTGGCGGCGGTGGACGAAGATACCGCCCTGGAAGCGGCGGAAAAGGTAAAAATCGATTATGAAGAGCTAACCCCCGTTTTCGACCCCGAAGAGGCCATGCAGCCCGGCGCCCCGGAGGTTCACGAGGGCGGCAATATTGCCAAGTTTGGCGGTTACGACGCCATGATGGTCCGCCTGGGCGATGTGGAGAAGGGTTTTGCGGAGTCCGATTATGTTATTGAACATAAATTTCATACCGCTATGAACGAGCACGCCTTCCTGGAGCCCCATTGCAGCGTGGCCGAGGCCGATGCCAACGGCCATATAACCATCTATACTGCTTCCCAGACCACCTCCTGGCACCAGTTTTTAATCTGCGGCGTACTGGCAGCGCCGATAAATACGGTGCGGATAGTATCCGGGCCGACAGGCGGCGGCTTTGGCGGCAAATCCAACCCTTCCACGGAGTTTGTGGTGGCCCTCCTGGCTAAAAAGACGGGTAAGCCTGTCAAGTGGCGCTGGACCCGGGAAGAGGAATTCCTTATCTCCACCGTACGCAGTGCTGACACCTTCTGGATGAAGACCGGTTTTAAGAAGGACGGGACCCTGGTAGCGCGCCAGATCCGCTATATCCAGGATACCGGCGCCTATAACGATTTCGGCACCTACGGCATGATGAAACTGACTTCCCAAATCAACGGGCCCTACCGCATCCCTAACGTCTGGTTCGATGGCTACGTGGTCTATACCAACAAGCAGGTGACGGGGCCCATGCGGGGTTACAGCATCACCCAGTCTGTCTCGGCCAACGAGACCCAGATGGAGATCATCGCCGAAATGACCGGCCTGGACCCCATCGAGGTGCGGCGCAAGAACCTGGTGCAGGACGGTGATATCCTGCCCACCCAGCAGGTGCTGGAGGCTGTAGGGGTACGGGAGACCCTGGACGCGGTCATCAAGGCTTCGAACTGGTACAGTAAATAACCTTCAGGGGGTGAAAGAAAAATGAAAAGAAAAGGTAAAGGCGTGGCCGTAACCATCCATTCGTCAGGGTTAACCGGGGGCAATGACCCCAGCGAAGCCATAGTCCGTATGCACGCCGACGGGTCGGTGACTGTCAACATCGGCTCAACGGAGCTGGGCCAGGGCATCAAGACGGTGTCCCGGCAGATCGCCGCCGAGGTTTTGCAGCTTGACCCGGGCCTGGTGCGGGTGATCGCCGGCGATTCCGACGCCGACCCGGTCTGTACCGGCCAGTTTGCCAGCCGGACCACCCTGATCTGCGGCAACGCCGTGAAAAAAGCGGCCGAAGCCTTAAAATATAAACTCCTGGAGTACGCCGGGGCCAAATTCCAGACGCCGGTGGACAAATTAACCTACCAGGAGGGGAGCATTACCTCTACACTCGACCCTGAAAAGAGTATCAAAGTTAAAGACCTGGCGGCCGAAGCTGTCTGGGTAGCCCAGGACGCCCTGATTGGCATCGGCAGGCATAATCCGACCTTTGCTCCCCGGGATAATGAAACAGGCAAAGCCGACTTCTTCCAGGCCCTGCAGTATATCTCCTGTGTAGCTGAAGTGACTGTCGATGATGAGACGGGCCTTGTTGATGTAGATAAAATGTACGTCGCCCTGGAGATGGGGACGCCCATTAACCCCCTCCTCCTGGAAGGCCAGATTGAAGGGGGAGCCGGTTTCGGCGTGGGCTTCGGCCTTTCGGAGGATGTACTCCCCTATTACCCCTCTATTAAACACGTACGCACCAGTTACCGCGAGTACCGCATACCCACGGCCCTGGATATGCCCCACATCGAGAGCATCCTGGTGGAAAAGCCCAGTTCCTTTGGTCCCTTTGGTGCCAAGGGTTGCGGGGAAATAGTGGCCAATGCCGGCGGGCCGGCAATTGTCAGCGCCGTATCCAACGCCCTGGGCGGGGTAAAGTTTTTTGAATTACCCCTGACACCGGAGCGGGTTCTGCGGGCCCTGGCAGAGCAAAATAAGGGTGAATAGCCGGGATGGAACCGGCAAAAAATACCAGGGAGGTATAGCTATGCTTCTAAAAGTGCCTTATGAAACAGCCGAAGAGCGCGGCGTTTTCCTGGAGCTGGAGGTAGAAGACAAAAACCTGGCCGGGAGTTTTGTCCCCGAGGAACAACAACCGTTGCCCGACTTGAAGGAAGCCGTAGCGGCGGCTGTCGAAAATCCCATTGGCAGCAAAAAGCTGTCCGAACTCCTGGCCGGGGCGAAAAAGGTAACTATCATCACCGAAAACCAGTTCCGCCAGGCACCGGTGCGGGAGATGCTGCCGGTCCTCATTGAAAAGGCTAAAAATGCGGGCGCGGCGGTGACCATTGTCATCGGCTGCGGCAAGGTGCCGGCCCTCTCGGCGGCAGAAATAGCCGAAAAGCTGGGCGAGGATATCGTTAAAAGTGGCGTAGAAGTCTACTGCAACGACGTGAGCCAGGCGGACAACTACGTCTTTAAGGGCATTACCACCGCCGGTACCCCGGTCTGGATCCACCGCAAGGTGGCTGAGGCCGATGTGATCCTCACCGTCAGCACCACCCAGGCCACCCTGTGGGGTTACGGGGGTTCAGGAATGATTATCCCGGCCGTGGCCAGTAACGAAACCATTGAGATCAACCATGTCATGTCCCTGGCCCCGGACTGCGTGCCCGGCAACAATGATTGCCGGATGCAGCTCGACAAGTATGAGGCCGCCCGCCTGTCCGGCATTGCCATGGGGATCAACATGATCGTCAATAATCGCTTCGAGGTTACCTATATCAATGCCGGCGACTTTGTGGCGGCCCACAAAGAGGCCGTCAAGGTTTACGACAGGGTTTACCGGTTTGATGCCAGCGCTTTTAAGGACAACAAGGCCGATATAGTTATTACGGGGTCTTCGGCGCCTACCGACCACCTCTTCTTCCATACAGGCTGGGTCAATGTCAATTGCAAGCCCATTATAAAGAAGGGCGGGACAATAATCTTCACCACGCCCTGCCCGGGTTACGGCGACTGGCCGGGGTTTGCCCTTATGGACCTGGTAAAGGACTTTATGCCACCGACGCCGGAGAACAACGAGAAAGCCCTCAAGGCCTTTTATAGCCATGCCCGCGAGCTGTGGGCCGGCTGTATCTGGTACAAGATCTACGAGGGTATGCTCCACGCCGACTACTATATTGTCACCAGGCCGGAGAACCTGGCCATGGCCCGCGACTTCGGCTTCACCGTTTATGACAGTCTCGAGCAGGCTTATAAAGATGCCCTGGCCAAACACGGCGCCAATGCCAGGGTGGCCTTTGTACCTTATGGGCGTTATAGCCTCCTGGAAG
>JASUSX010000108.1 GCA_030445875.1 Clostridia bacterium | reverse complement strand
TGGTGGTGAGTATCTACATAAGCCAGGACCAGTTCAACCTGGCTGGCTCCCACCAGGCGCAGCCGTACTACGCGGCCCTTGTTTTCCTCGCCCCCAGGGGGCACGGAGGGACCCGTAAAAAAGTAGTTCCTGACCTCCCACCCGCCGGCATTCAATAACTCCCTGGCTTCCGCCAGGGTCCAGCCCAGGCAATCAGGCAGCAACAAGGGACTAAACCTCCATAATCTCTGCTTCTTTAGTAGCCAGGGTCTTGTCTATCGCCTGGATATAATTATCGGTAAGTTTCTGGACCTTTTCCTGGGCCCGCTTGACTTCGTCTTCCGAGGCCGTTTTGTTTTTCTCCTGGGCCTTTAATTTATCGTTGGCTTCCCGGCGGTTATTGCGGATCATAACCCGGAATTCCTCCGCTTTTTTCCGGGCTACCTTGACCAGTTCGGTGCGGCGTTCTTCCGTTAATTGGGGAATAGCGATCCGGATCACTGTACCATCACTGGCCGGAGTCAGGCCCAGGTCCGATTTCAAAATGGCCTTCTCCATTTCCGGCAGGATATTACGATCCCAGGGTTGGATAACCAGGAGGCGGGCTTCCGGGGCGGAGATGGTCGCCAGCTGGTTGATAGGGGTGGGTGTCCCGTAATAATTAACCGTTACTTTCTCCAACAGAGCCGGGTTGGCCCGTCCAGCCCTTAAAGAAGCCAGTTCCCGGCGCAGCCCCTCTACTGCCTTTTGCATGCGTCCTTCAGTCTCTTTTATAATCTCGTTTAACATTACTCCAACCTCCCTACATAGGTACCGATAGCTTCGCCTTTGATGACCCGCAGGATATTCCCTTTCTCCTTCAGCCCAAAGACAATAATGGGAATACGGTTATCCATACACAGGGAAGTAGCCGTCGAATCCATAACCCCCAGGCCACCGTTCAGGACCTCCAGGTAATCCAGATCCTTTAGCCGCTTGGCCTCCGGGTTAAGCTCGGGATCGGAATCATAAACCCCGTCCACACTCTTAGCCATGAGGATAACCTCGGCTTCAATCTCCGCTGCCCGCAGGGCAGCGGTGGTATCCGTGGAGAAATACGGGTTACCGGTGCCGGCGGCAAAGATCACCACCCGGCCCTTTTCCAGGTGACGAATGGCCCGGCGGCGAATATAGGGTTCGGCGATCTGGCGCATTTCGATGGCCGTCTGCACCCTGGTATCCACCCCCTGGCTCTCCAGGGCATCCTGCAGGGCCAGGGCATTGATTACCGTGGCCAGCATACCCATATAGTCGGCCGTAGCGCGGTCCATGCCCCGGGCACTACCTCTAACCCCCCGCCAGATATTGCCGCCACCCACAACAATAGCTACATCAACGCCTAATTCCCGTATTTCCTTAATCTGCGTAGCAATGGAGGTAATTACTTCCGGGTCAATGCCAAAACCATGGTTGCCGGCCAGGGCTTCCCCACTTAATTTTAAGACTACCCTTCTATACCTGGGTTGCTCCATACCTGGTATATACCTCCGTAACTCCTGAATACTTTCTACGCGATCCCGAAAAATCCTCTTTGTCGGCGGAAAAAAAGAGCACCCCTGTGCTCTTTTTCAGCCCCTTATTCTTCCGTCTTACTAATGCCTTCTCCTACTTCGTAGCGGACAAAACGCCGAACTACGATTTTTTCACCCAACTTGGCGACCGTTTCATTGATGAGGTCCTGGACGGTCCGATCCATATCCTTGATAAAAGGCTGTTCCAGAAGGCAGTTATCCGCGTAGAATTTTTCCAACCGCCCGGCAACGATCTTTTCGACTACTTTTTCCGGCTTGCCTTCATTCAGGGCCTGGGCCGTTAAGATCTCCCTCTCCTTGGCCAGCACTTCTTCCGGCACATCTTCCCGGGCCACATATTCGGGACGGGAAGCAGCTACCTGCATGGCCAGGTTATGGACCAATTCCTGGAAGGCATCCGTCTTGGCCACGAAGTCCGTCTCGCAGTTGACTTCAATAAGTACGCCAATACGGCCCCCGCCGTGGATGTAGGCGTGGACCAGCCCTTCACTGGCGATCTTGCCGGCGCGTTTCGCCGCCGTCGCCAGCCCTTTCTTCCGCAGGTATTCAATAGCCTGCTCCATATCACCGCCGGATTCTTCCAGGGCCTTTTTGCAGTCCATCATCCCGGCCCCGGTCCGGTTACGCAACTCTTTAACGTCTGCAGCCGCGATCATATTATATTCCTCCGAAAAATAGGGTTCTACCTTGTCGTGGGGACATATCCCCACCCTAACGTTTAGGCAAATTTTCATCCTTCGCTGGCGGTGGCTCGCCCCATGGGGGGCTCGTCCATAATGCCGTTTTGGTATGTAAGCGCAGGTAAAGACCTGCGCTCCGAGCTTTACTCTCCTACTACCTCTTCCGGTTGATCCTGCCCCTGCAGCCCTTCCACTACAGCGTCGGCCATCTTGCTGGTGAGCAAACGAACCGCCCGGATGGCATCATCATTGCCCGGGATTACGTAGTCGATTTCATCCGGGTCACAGTTAGTGTCCACGATGGCTACGATAGGGATACCCAACCGCCGCCCTTCAGCGACCGCTATCCGCTCTTTCCGCGGGTCAATGATGAAGAGGGCATCGGGCAGGTTCTTCATCTCTTTGATCCCGCCTAAGAAACGCTCCAGTTTCTCCTTCTCACCCCGCAGGTGGGCAACCTCCTTTTTGGGCAGCAGGTTAAAGGTGCCGTCTTCCTCCATCCGCTCCAGCTCCTTCAGGCGGTCTACCCGCCGGCGGATGGTCTGGAAATTAGTCAGGGTACCGCCCAGCCAGCGCACATTAACATAAAACATGCCACACCGCTCGGCTTCTTCCCGGACCGCTTCCTGGGCCTGCTTCTTGGTCCCGATAAACAGGACCTTGCCTCCCTCGCGAGCTACATCGCGAATGAAGTTATAAGCTTCCTCAATCTTTTTGACCGTACGCTGGAGGTCAATAATGTAGATCCCGTTACGCTCGGTAAAGATATAGGGAGCCATTTTGGGATTCCAGCGCCGCGTCTGGTGCCCGAAATGGACACCAGCCTCCAGTAGTTGCTTCATGGATATAACCAACAAAAACACCTCCTATTGTTATAACCGCCGCTACCTTCATCAGGCTAGAAGAACCCTTAATCGGCACTACTCCCGCCTTCCGGCGCGTGTGTAATCAAACACCAGAGGATAGTATAGCATAATCCCCTGGTGTCCGGCAAGACTAAAAGCCGGCCTTAACGGCGCAGCTTTTCTAATTCCTCTAACAGGTGGTCGTTCAGGATACGGATATAGGTCCCCTTCATTCCCAGGGATTTGGACTCGATAACCCCGGCACTCTCGAATTTACGCAGGGCGTTAACGATCACCGAACGGGTTATACCCGCCCGGTCGGCAATTTTACTGGCAACCAGGATGCCTTCGTCCCCGTCCAGCTCGGCAAAGATATGCTCGACAGCTTCCAGCTCGGAGTAGGACAGGGTAGCCAGGGCAACGTGCACGGCAGCCCTTTTGCGGGCTTCCTCTTCGATTTTATCGGCCTTGGAGCGTAAAATCTCCATGCCCACTACTGTAGCGCCATATTCAGCCAGTACCAGGTCTTCATCGTCAAAACGTACGTTAAATTTGGATAGGACCAGGGTACCAAGGCGCTGGCCACCACCAATAATGGGTACGATCGTGGTCAGCTTGTTGTTAAAGACACATCTTTTATCCAGGTCAAAGACGCAGGCATTGCCTACCTGGCAAAAGTTAGCCTGGGTTTCGTCAATACGCAGGAGCTGTTCGTTGTACTGTTCCGGAAAACGCTCCGACTGGAAAACAATGTCCTCCATGATATCACAGGTAAAGCCTTCCACGAAGGCGTAACCCAGGACGCGGGCATGACGGCCGACAATATAGGTGTTGGCCCCCAGGACATCGCGCATCACGCTGGCCATTTCTTGAAAGTCCACCGGGTTACCGGCCGCCCGCTGTAACAGGCGGTTAATTTTCCTTGACCTTTCTAATAAGTTTTCCATCCACCATCTTCCTTTCTTAAAGTATATAGCTCTGGAGATCACTGTGCTGCATTACCTCGCCCAGTTGCTGCCGAACGTAGGCCGCATCAATGCGAACCTGGCGTTCTTCGAGCTCGGGCGCTTTGAAAAGGAGATCCTGCAAGACCTTTTCCAGGATAGTATGCAGCCGGCGCGCGCCGATGTCTTCGCCCTGAGTATTAACAGTATAAGCAATATCGGCAATTTCCGCAATAGCATCGGCTGAAAATTGTAATTCTAAACCCTCTACCTCTAAGAGTGCCGTATACTGTCGCAGAAGGGAATTTCGGGGCTCGGTTAAGATACGCCGGAAATCATCCCGGTTCAGGCTGTGCAATTCTACCCGGATAGGAAACCGCCCCTGTAACTCCGGGATAAGATCCGCTGGCCGGGCTACATGGAAGGCACCCGCCGCTATAAAGAGAATATGATCGGTTTTTACCGGGCCATATTTAGTTTGGACAGTAGTCCCTTCCACAATGGGTAGTATATCGCGCTGCACGCCTTCCCGGGATACATCCGGGCTGTGGGCACTCTCCCGCCCGGCAATTTTGTCGATCTCATCCAGGAAGATTATCCCGTCCTGCTCCACCCGCTGCACTGCCACGGCTGCCGCCTCGTCAATATCAATTAGTTTGTCGGCTTCTTGCTGGGTCAGAATCTTCCTGGCTTCAGCTACCGTTACCAGGCGCTTGCGCTTGCGCCGGGGCATCATGTTGCCCAGCATATCCTGCAGGTTCATCCCCAGCTCTTCTAACCCTAGCCCGCCCAGAATGACCCCCGGGCCGGTACTATCTTCAACCTCCACTTCGACCATCATGTCTTCCAGTTCCTGGCGTTTCAACTTTTCCCTGAGGATAGCCCTTTTTTCGGCTATATTCTCCTCTTCCCCGGCCACGCCTTCATTACTGGCCGGGGCCCCGCCAAAGAGCATCTCCCACGGGGAACGGTTCCCCCTGCCCTTTTCGTCCTGGGGCGCGATCAAGTCCAGCAAGCGCTTCTCCGCCAGCTGCGCGGCCTTCTTTTCCACTGCCGCCCGCTTCTCTATTTTAACCATTCTTACAGCATTTTCTACCAGCTCCCGGATCATGGATTCCACATCACGGCCCACATAGCCCACCTCGGTGAAACGCGTGGCTTCTACCTTAATAAAGGGGGCACCCACCATGCGGGCCAGGCGACGGGCGATCTCCGTCTTACCCACACCGGTCGGGCCGATCATAATAATATTCTTTGGTAAGACCTCATCGCGCAATTCATCGTTCAGCTTTTGCCGGCGGTAACGGTTCCGTAGGGCTATGGCCACGCATTTTTTGGCCTCTTCCTGGCCTATAATATAGCGATCTAATTCGGCTACTATCTGCCTGGGTGTAAGGTTCATTTCCCTTTCCCCCCGGTATTAGAGTTCTTCTACGACAATATTATGGTTGGTATAGATGCAGATAGAAGCGGCGATACCCATGGCCTCACGGGCAATGGCTCCGGCCTCCAGGTCAGTGTGGGCCAGGAGGGCCCGGGCGGCTGCCAGGGCGTAGGGGCCACCGGAGCCGATAGCGGCTACGCCGTCATCAGGTTCCACGATCTCCCCATTGCCAGAGATAATCAGGAGATGCTCCCGGTCGGCCACCACCAGGAGGGCTTCCAGGCGCCGTAAAAACTTGTCGGTGCGCCAATCCTTGCCCAGTTCCACTGCCGCCCGCTGCAGGTTGCCATGAAATTCCTCCAGCTTGGCCTCGAATTTCTCAAACAGGGTAAAAGCGTCAGCCACACTGCCGGCAAAGCCGGCCAGGACTTTCCCCTGATATAAGCGGCGTACCTTGCGGGCTTTATGTTTCATAATGGTATTGCCAAAGGTCACCTGGCCGTCGCCGGCCACGGCCACCTTGCCTTTATGCCGTATGGCAATCACTGTTGTCCCCTGCACAGGTTTACCCCTCCCTTTGTCTGGCCCGGGGATGGGCTTGCTGGTAAACCTCTCGTAACCTGGCCTGGCTCAAATGGGTATAGATCTGGGTGGTGGCGAGATTAACGTGGCCTAGCAGTTCCTGGACTACCCGCAGGTCTGCTCCCCCCTCCAGCAAATGGGTGGCAAAACAGTGGCGCAGGGTATGGGGAGAGATCCCGCTCCTTAAAGCTGCCTTTTCCACATAATGGCTCAGGCGTTCCCTTACGCCCCGGGCTGTTAACCGCCCTCCGGTGTGGTTCAAAAACAGCGCCGTTAATTCAGGCGGGTTGCGATGGGCCGCCAGTTCCGGCCGACCCCGGGCGAGGTAGTCCCGGATAGCCCTCACAGCCTGCTTCCCCAAAGGTACCACCCTTTCCCGCTGCCCCTTGCCCAGCACCCGGGCATAGCCCCCCTCCAGGTCCAGGCTTTCCTGGTCCAGGCCCACCAGTTCGCCCACCCTGATGCCGGAGGCATACAGTGTTTCTAGTATAGCCCGGTCCCTTAGCCCCAGGGGGGTACCGGCTGGTATGGCCAGCAGCTTTTTTACCTCGGTATAATTCAGGCACACGGGTAATCGCTTTTCCAGCCGCGGCCCGGAAAGCAGGGCCACCGGGTTATGCTCCACTTTCCCTTCCCGCAGCAGGAAACGGTAAAAGGAGCGTAAAGCCACCAGCTTGCGGTTCATACTGCTCTTTTTCTGCCCCGCCTGGTTGAGCCAGCCTAAAAAACGCCGTACCAGCCAGCTATCGACCTCAGCCGGACCGGCCTGGGGACCCAGACGTTCATATACCAGGGCAGCAAATTGCTCAATATCGGTCCGGTAGGCGGTAACGGTACAGGGTGAGGCCAGCTTTTCCCCTTCCAGGTAGAGCAGGAATCCTGCCAGCCCGTCTTGAAAGGCCGCGCCGATCATAACCTCACCCCCGAACTTTATATATGCTAACATATTCATTTCCAAAGTGCAAGTCAATTGCCGGAAAATTCACCGAGGCTGGACCAAATTTGTAAGGCCCGCTCTGCCAGGACCCGGTTACGAGTCTCTCGCCCCCGGACCCGTCTTGCTAGGGGTGGAAGCAAACCAAAATTGATATGCATGGGCTGCAGGGGGTCGTGGGTGGGATCAGTAATATACTGAAGGAGGGCTCCATGGGCTGTGGCTACGGGCAGGGTTAAAGGCTCCTGGCCTTTTATATACCGGGCTGCGTTGACGCCAGCTACCAGACCACAGGCGGCCGACTCTATATACCCCTCCACACCTGTTAACTGACCGGCCAGGAAAATTGACGGATATTCCTTCAGTTGCAAGGTGGGCTGCAGGACCCGGGGGGAATTGATATAGGTATTGCGGTGCATAACGCAGAATCGGGCATATTCCGCTGCTTCCATGACTGGTATCAGGCGAAAAACCCGCTCCTGCTCGCCCCACTTCAGGCTCGTCTGGTAACCAACCAGGTTATACAGGGTGCCGGCCAGGTTATCCCGGCGCATCTGCACCACGG
>JASUSX010000107.1 GCA_030445875.1 Clostridia bacterium | reverse complement strand
GTCCATGACGGAAATGGTGCTGGTGATTGACCCCGATAAGTGTGCCGGATGCCATTCCTGTGAGATGGCCTGTTCCATGAAACACTTTGGCAAGAACCATCCGAATTACGCCCGCATCCGTATCCATGAATTCCGTGATGTAAATACCTTTATCCCGGTAACCTGCCAGGCCTGTGAAGAGGCACCCTGTATGAAGGTTTGTCCCATGGGGGCCCGCGTAAGGCAGGCCAACAGGGCGGTGGTTACCAACGAAGACGCCTGCATCGGTTGCCGGGCCTGCATCTATGTCTGCCCCATGGCCGCCCCGGTAATCAACCCGGATAATGGCAAGACCATGTCGTGCAACCTGTGTGAAGGGGAGGAAAAACCCTGGTGTGTCCGTGCCTGCACCCTGCAGGGAGCCCTCCAGTATGTACCCAAGCATATGGTTGCCAGGGTGAGCGGGCAGAAGTTCGCCTGGGCTATGAAGGAGGAATTCCAACCCCAGGCCAAGGAAGAGGTCTCAAAATTCGGCTTTAGCTTTGCCTAGAATTAGCTACCTTGAGGGAGGGAGGAACATCCATGCACGGTTGGGCTGGCAGAAGATTGCGTGTTGACCTCACCGAAGGTAAGGTGCAAATAGAAAACCTGTCCCTGGACTATTTGCAAAAGTGGATCGGGGGCCGGGGGTTTAACTCGGAGGTTGTCTACCACGAAACCTGGGCCGGTATGGACCCCTTTGATCCGGCCAACCCCTTATGTTTCGCTACCGGACCTATGGGGGGAACCTTTGCGCCCCTGTCCGGCAGGACGACCGTGAGCGCCCGTTCCCCCATGACCTGTTCCTACCGGGGAACCAATATCCACGGTCACGGCGACACCAATATGGGCGGCCAGTTTGCCGCCTATATGAAGTACGCCGGCTACGACCAGATCGTAGTCAAGGGCAGGGCTGCCAAACCGGTTTACATCTGGATCGACGGTGACCGGGTAGAGATCCGTGATGCCAGCCAGCTCTGGGGGCTGGGGGTTAAAGAGACAAACAAGCGTATTATCGAAGCCATCGGTGACAGCAATATTCGGGTGGCCTGTATTGGGCCAGCAGGGGAAAACCGCGTCCGGTTTGCCTGCGTAGTCAACTCCTTCAGTGCGGCTGGCGGCCGCACCGGTATGGGTGCGGTCATGGGCTCGAAAAACCTGAAGGCTATCGCCGTGCGGGGTTTCCGGCCTGTTACCTTTGCCGACCCCAAGGGCTTTGCCGAGGCTGCCTGGGCGTTACGAGAGAAAGTACACAGTTCGCCTTCGGCCATCAGGCGGCGGGCGGAAGGTACCATGGACCTTTTCGACGCCGGCAATATAATCGGCATTAATGCCCATAAGAATGTGAGTACCGGTTACATGCCGGGCATGGAAGAAACCTACGGCGGTATCCAGTGGGCGGAGAGGTTCCTTTTCCGCCGCAAGGGTTGCTGGTCTTGTCCCGTCTGCTGCGGCCGGTACACCTATATCAAAGAAGGTAAATATGCCGGTTTCCACTGCGGCGGGCCGGAGATGGAGAGCGTCTGTAACCTGGGCCCACGGTTGGACAGCTATGACGTAACAACTGTCAATGTCCTGTGTGGTATTGTTAATGACCTGGGTATGGACAGCATTTCCGCCGGGGGGGCCATCTCGTGGGCTATGGAGTGTTTTGAAAAGGGCCTGTTAACGACGGATGATACGGGCGGCATCAACTTTACCTGGGGCGACCTGGAAACCTCCATGAAGGTCCTGGAAATGATGGCCCATCGTCAGGGGTTTGGGGACATTCTGGCCGAAGGGGCCATCCGGGCCGCCGCAAGGATTGGACGGGGTACAGAGAAATATGTCCCCCACTGCCGCGGCCTGGAGCATATCAGCGTTGACCCGCGGATCACCCTGGGCTTCAGCCTGGGTTACGCCATGTCGACCCGCGGTTCAGACCACTTGAAGAACTATTCCTGCCTGGAATTCCAGGGGTGCGCCTTGAGCCGCAAAGAGCTGGTAGCCGAGGTTCTGGGGCCGGAACTTACCGAAGAGTTCTGGAAGGACTTCCCCAAAGAGCTAAACACTATCACCACCAAACCCAAGCTGGTTACCTGGTCCGAAAAGAACAAGTGCGTAGCCGACCTGGTGGGGATGTGCTGCCAGGCCATCGGTTCCTGGGGCGGAGCGGGTGACTGGCGGTCTTACACCCGCCTTTTCCGCCCGGCGACGGGTATTGATCTGACGGATGAGGAGATTTTCCAGGCAGCGGAACGAGTGATCAACATCGAGAGGGCCCACTGGAACCGGGAAGGAAGTGCCCGCCAGGACGACACCCACATCGACCGCTACTTTGAGGACCCCGTGGTGGATGGACCCTTCAAGGGTTTGAAGCTTAACCGCGAGGAGTGGGCCTGGGCCCAGTCGGAATACTATCGCTACCACGGTTGGGATGACCAGGGGTTTGTCACGGCTGAAAAAGCGCGTGAACTCGGTATTGACGATATTCTTCCCGACCTGGAAAAAGGGCGCCGGCTCTACGACGCGTATATCAAGCAGCAAAGTAAATAAGACCAGACCACACGGCATAAATACCGGGGAACCCGACCCGGAGTTCTATAAGAAGCAGCAGGCGGTGGAGCCGGGTGCCGGGTCGGGTCCTCCAGGGCTCTATTTTGGGGCTCAAGCCGACGCCGGGGAGGGGAAAAGGTGCAGGTAGTAATAATAGGTAACGGAATTGCAGGTAGTGCAGCGGCCTTCAGTATCAGGAAGTACGGCGCGGATTGCCGGGTCATGATCATCTCCCAGGAAAACTGCCCCGAATATGACCCCGGTGCCCTGCCGTACTACCTGGGGGGCAATGTGCCACGCCAGACCGTCTTTCTCAAACAACTGGATGACTACCGCCGGGCTGGTATTGAGCTCATCCTGGGCCGCAAGGCCCTGGCTATCAATCAGGAAAAGAGGGAGGTTTTGCTGGCGGGCGGTGAGATCATTAGCTATGACCGGCTGGTCATGGCCACGGGGGGTAACCAGGTTGTACCCCCCATCAGGGGGCTAGACAGGGGAGGGGTTTTTAACTGTAAGATCCTGGCTGATGCTGATAGCCTGGCTGCCTATGGAGGGAAAGCGGCCGTAGTCATCGGTTCGGGTCTCATCGGCATTGAGGCGGCAGAAGCCCTTAAAAACAAAGGCTATGAAGTCTCCCTGATCGAACTGCTGGATTGGATCCTGCCCCGGGTCTTTGACCGGGAGGCGGCCACTATTTTGGCTGAAGAACTGGTAGCAAGGGGGATTAAAGTTTTCACCGGGGAAAAGGTCTTGAGCATTAATGGTAACGGCTGGGTGACGGGCGTTACCACTGATAAGAGGGAGATCCCGTGCGATACGGTGGTACTGGCTACCGGCGTGGTACCGGCCAGTAAGCTGGCAGCAGAAGCGGGGATTGAAGTGGGTAAATCACGGGGGATTAAGGTCAATGAGTATCTGCAGACCAGCGGGGAGGGTGTCTATGCTTGCGGGGATTGTGTAGAAACCCGGGATGCCTTTACCGGGGAGCAGGCGTTGTATCAATTGCGGCATAATGCCCTGGAACAGGCCGAGGTTGTCGCCCGCAACTGCATGGGGTTGAAAAGCCCGTACCGCGGCGCCTGGAATTTTACCAGAGCCCACTTTTTCGGCACCCATGCCGCATCCCTTGGCAAAACGCTGGCCGGGTGCCAGGAAAGGGATGGGGTAGAAGTCATAGAAAAGAAGCAGGAAGGCAGTTACTGCCGGCTGATTTTGCAGGATGGCTATTTGCTGGGGGCCCAGGCTGTCGGCAGACTGGCTGATAACCTGGGGTTACTCCTGGGGGCCATGTGGCGCCGCGATAATTTGCACCACTTAAAAGCAAAGTGGCCCTTGATCCAGCAACTAAATTCACCCTATCCCTGGCCTTACAGGCTGATCGGGCGCTATCTGGATCTATGGTAAGCATTAAGCAAAAAGGCATTGAGAACAAAAAGGAGGCGAATAGTTAATGGCTAACGGGAAGTGGGCAAACCCGGGACCGGCGGGTTCGATGGTCCTGGCTTTTTACCTTGGCTGCCTGTGGCCGGTAGCTACAGGGCTGGCGCCAAAGGAGCTAGTATTCCTCCTCATCCCTCTTGGTCTGGCGGGGGCCGTTGTCCAGACTACTGCCGGTGTAATTGAACTACGTAACGGCGCCATCTTACCGGGTAATGTTCTCCTCGCTTTTAGCGCCTTTATGTGGTATGGCTTTGGGGAAAAGCTTTTACAGGCCTTACGCATTGTCGGCCATGATACGGCGGCTGTAGACGGCTGGGTCTTCCTCATCATGGGCCTGTTGATGACCGGTTTTACGCCTGGGTTTTTCCTGGCCAATACTGCCGCTGCCCTTTTTATGGTGGCCACGGATGTATTCTTCCTAAGCGCAGCCCTATCCTGGCTCCTTGGTTCCTGGTTCTTGTGGGCGGTAGCCGGCTGGTCTTTGCCCTTTGTGATTATCTTTATCATCTGGCAGGCTATTGGTGACATACTTAACGCCCACTTCGGCCGGCCGATTATCTGGATGGGACCGCCACTGATAAAAAGGCAATAAAGATGCCTATTTAAGCCTTACAGACCTGCGGGGAGAGGGGGCGGGCAGGAAATAACTACGGCAGGATACATCACCGACATCAAACGCTTTGCCACCCATGACGGGCCTGGTATCCGTACTACGGTGTTTCTAAAGGGATGTTTTCTCAGGTGCAGCTGGTGCGCTAATCCGGAAACCTGGGAGGGTTATCCGCAACTGTACTTTATTGCAAGAAGGTGCGCGGCATGTGGAACATGCGCCAGGGTATGCCCTGAACAGGCTGTCAGCAGGCAAAAAGAGCAAAAGGTTGACCGGTCCAGGTGTAACCTGTGTTTTAAGTGCGTGGCAACCTGCCTTCCCAGTGCCCTGCAGCAGATAGGCAGGCAGGTAACAGTAGAAGAGGTTGTTGCTGAGGTATTAAAGGATGCACCATTTTACGGCAGTGATGGAGGCGTCACCATCAGCGGGGGTGAACCCTTTTACCAGCCCCGGTTTACCATTGAACTGCTGCAAGCCCTGCACTCCCGGGGGATCTCTACGGTATTGGATACTTGCGGCTATGGTAGCCCGGCGGCGGTAGAGCAGGCCCTGGAATATACCAACCTGGTACTTTTAGATCTAAAGCACATGGACCCGGAAAAGCACCGGCAAGGGACAGGGGTTGATAACAAGCTAATTCTAAACAACGCTAAAGTCATGGCCAGCAAGTGCCAAGTGCGCATATCTTTCCCTTTAATCCCGGGCTATAACGACGGGGAAGAGAATATAAGAGCCACGGCCTTGTTGGCCCGCGACCTGGGCCTCGAGTGGATCGACATTGAACCCCTGCACTCCCTGGGAGCCAGCAAGTATGAATACCTGGGGTTAAGTTCGCCTTACCAGCAATATCAAGAAATTAAACGGGAAGACGTTTTAGCGGCCAGGGGAGTAATTGCCTCCTTTGGCCTGCAAACAACCATCGGGCGCATGATGTGATGATGAAATAATTACCGAGGGGGAGAGCGAGCAAAGATGGCTGACCTGAGAACGGAAATGTGCGGCGTTAGGTTTAAGAACCCGGTCCTGGTTTCTTCCAACGATTTTGGGGAAACCGTCCACCTGGTTGAGCGGGTAATCAAACAGGGTATCGGCGGGCTGGTCACTAAGACGGTGCACCGGATTGACGGCGTTCACCGCTGGCCGCGGCCTTACTTTTACTCCCTGAGGCGTTTTGGTAAAGAGTTCCGGGAAACCTGGATTTGTTCCGAGATGTTCAGCCATATACCCTATGAAAAATGGCGGGATGAAATCGGCCCCCGCATCCGTGACCTTTGCAAGGATAATAATGTGGCTTTCATCCCCAGCGTTTCCGGGATAGGCACCGCAGCCGACACCTGGGCCGAACTGTGCGTTGATATGGAGAAGCTGGGGGCGGACATCATCGAGCTGGATACTGGCGGTCCCCACGCCACCTTTGGTGCCGAAGTAAAACATAAGGATGTGGGCGCCCCCCTGGCCCTGGATCCGGAAAAAGCCTACGAAGTAACAAAAGTCTGTGTTGACGCCGTGAAAACACCCATTATGTTTAAGATGACGCCCCAGTGTGTCCGCATGGCCGAAGTGGCCCTGGCGGTCGAAAAAGCCGGCGGCCACGCCGTGTCGGCCAACAATGCCTTCTATGGTGCCTGGATCGATCACGAAACGGGTACTTTCTATGGTGGCCCCTTCTCCTGCGGTTTTTTGCCCGGCAGATCGTGGCAACCATTCTCCCTGGCTAAGGTGCTGGAGATCACGGCCACAGTCAAGATCCCGTGTTCCGGCATCGGCGGAGTCTTTACCTGGGACGACGTTATCCGTTACATCATGGCCGGCTGCCCTACGGTACAGCTCTGCTCGGTGATCTATTGCCGGGGTGTCGAAGCCATTAGAGAGATTATTGAGGGCATAGAAGAATTCATGGACCGCAAGGGCTACAGCACAATAGGAGATATGCTGGGCCTATGCGTACCGCGGTTTTCTTATCTGCGCGACTTTCCCCGCGAGAACCCCATGCAGCATCCGTCCCCGATTATCCCCTTATATGATTTGGATAAGTGCAACCGCTGCGGCATATGTGCCCGCCTGTGCCCCTATGAGGCGCTAACTATAGATAAGCATAAAGGCCCTCAGGTTAACGACAAGTACTGTATGGGTTGCGGCTGGTGTCTGGGTAACTGTAACCGGGATGCCGTTCGGATGGTCAAACGTGACACGGGCGAAATCGTCTGGGATGGCTATGGCGAGATTAGCAGGTGGGCTGCAGGGGTTAAGTAAAGAAGGGCAAAAGGGATCAGTACTGGGACTAAGGGAAAACCGGAACAGGCTATTAGCCCGGAAATTTTATGAGCCAGGGATCGAATAAGAGCCCTGGCTTTTCTTTTTCCTGGTGTCCAGGAATTTATTTCCCAGCGTCCAGGTATTAAAGAAATAGTATATTTTCTTCCGGCCGGGATAACTTAAAAACCAGAGTAAAAAACTCAGCTTTGTTATTGACAATACCCGAGCGACTTGCTAAGATATAATTGCCGAGGAAATCAGTAGGGATTGGAGGTGGTGGGGTGAAACTCTCAACCCGGGGAGAGTATGGCCTGCGGGCCATGTTTGACCTGGCCCAGCATTACGGCGAAGGCCCCATCCCCATTAAAAGTGTCGCTGAAAGACAGGATATTTCCGAGCATTATCTGGAACAACTTATCGCTGTTTTACGTAAGGCGGGGTTGGTAAAGAGCGTCCGCGGCGCCCAGGGAGGCTACACGTTGAGTCGCGACCCGGAGGAGATCACCGTGGGCGATATTATCCGTGTCCTGGAGGGCCCAATTGCCCCGGTGGATTGCCTGAATGTCAATGAAGGCGATGGCTGCGAGCGGGCCGAAACCTGCGTTACCAGGGATATCTGGGAGAAGGTGCGGGATAGTATCACCGATGTCCTGGACAGCTTTACCCTGGC
>JASUSX010000106.1 GCA_030445875.1 Clostridia bacterium | reverse complement strand
GCTGGAAAGGGGTAACTACCCGAGCAGCGGTACTTTTTCACAGGTCAGACGACTGTCCGCCCACCACGCTAACGCCTGACACCGTAAAAAATCAACCCCACCCCCAGAATAATAATGAGCATTTTATAGGGAGCTATCTTCCCGGCCAGACCCCAGAGTCCCAGGGCCATGACCATCATCATCACCGTCGGGCCCACCAGGGCCAGGGTGGCGTTGATCTTTAAGGCTGCCTCCACCCGGTTCAGCTTTAACATCAGTATGGCTGCCGCCAGTTCAATCATACTGGATAGAACGCGTATAGCAGCCATAGCCAGGACATGCTTTTCAGGCAAAAAGAAAAACATGGGGTTACCTCCGGCAATAGAATTGCGGTCCAAGAACCAGACAGGCAGAAACTGCTGGGCAAAAGGCAACATCGCCGGGGAATTTCTACCTCTTATTTTTTATGCCCCTGCGGGAGAGAATAGAAGCAGTGCTTTTGAGCGGGAGGTTAACTAATATTGCAGCCATCCATGAAACTCCCCTTCGCTCTTCTCTGCGCTGTGCCTTTTATTATGGTCCTGGGGAACTCCATGCTGGTCCCCCTTTTGCCCCTGATGCGCTCCACTTTAGGTGTCAGCCTGGTCCAGGCCAGCCTGTTTATCACCGCCTTTTCCCTGCCAGCAGGCATCGTCATCCCCTTTGCCGGTTTTTTATCCGATTGCTACGGCCGCAAGCTCATCATGGCCCCGGCCCTGATTATCTATGGCCTGGGCGGCCTGCTCGCCGGCCTGGCCGCCTGGCTGGTAACCTCCCCCTATTACCTCATCCTGGGGAGCCGGATCCTGCAGGGTATCGGTGCCGGGGGCACCTACCAGCTGGCCATGGCGCTAACAGGTGACATCTTCCAGAGCAAGGAGCGCACCAAGGCCCTGGGCCTGCTGGAGGCCTCCAATGGCCTGGGCAAAGTAGTAAGCCCTGTTGCCGGTTCCCTTATCGCCCTCATCGCCTGGTTCGCCCCCTTTTTTGTGTACGGTTGCCTGGCTATACCAATCGGCCTGGCCGTGTGGTATTTTATCCGGGAGCCCGTGAACAAGGAAAAAGAGAAAATGAGTATCCACAGCTATTTTTCCGACCTGGGCCAGATCTTTAAGGCTAACGGCCTCTCCCTCCTGGCCTGCATCCTGGCCGGGATGGTGGTCCTTTTTATCCTTTTCGGGGTTTTGAGCTTTGTCTCCGACATCCTGGAAGCTACTTACGGCATCCGGGGGATCAGCATTGGCCTCCTAATCGCCATCCCCGTAGGTACCATGGCCCTGACCTCTTATCTAGCCGGAAGTTACCTGCAACAAAAGGCCGGCCCTGGCTTAAAAATGAGCATCACTGCCGGCCTGATCCTGGTAGCTATCTCCCTGGTGGTTATGGGCCTCTTTGCCAACATATTCATCTTTTTTCTGGCTATGGTGGTTATGGGTATCGGTACCGGTACCGTCCTGCCGGCGGTAAATACCTTGATTACCAGTATCAGCGCCAAAGAGAGGGGTGGTATTACCTGCCTTTACGGTTCCATGCGCTTTTTTGGCGTCGCCCTGGGTCCCCCCGCCTTTGGCCTGGCCATGACCCTGGGCCGGCTACCCCTCTTCCTGGGGGCCGCCGTTCTGGTAGGGGCCATTGCCTTCTTTACGGTGGCCTTTATCCAGACAGAAAAGATGCTCCCCCCGGAGCTGTTGCCCGGCAATTAAAAAACCCGGGTTAATTTTAACCCGGGTCCTTCAATCGTTCAGCTCTTTTCTTTCACCGGTGGCCAGGTAAATGGCTTCTTCGGCAATATTGGTGGCGTGGTCGGCTATCCGTTCCAGGTAACGGCTGACGAAGAGCAAGTAAGTGGCCTGGTTAATGGTTTTGGGATCCTCCATCATATAGACCAGCAGTTCCCGGAAGACCTGGTTATGGAGCTGATCCACCTGGTCGTCGGCCTGGGCCACGGTGTAAGCCAGTTCTGTATCTTCCCGGACATAGGCGTCCAGGGATTGCTTGACCATGACCTGGGATAATTCGGCCATGCGGGGAATATCGATTAAGGGTTTGATCAAAGGCTGGCCCGTCTCCAGGATGCGCTGGGCTGTACGGGCGATATCTACCGAGTAGTCGGCCATCCGCTCCAGATCGGTGATAATCTTAAAACCGGCCGCTATTTTGCGTAAATCCTTGGCCATGGGCTGCTGGGTGGCAATAAGCTTTAAGCATTGTTCCTCAATCTTTAACTCCATATCATCGATAACCACGTCACCCTCAACTACCTCGGTGGCCATTTTGGCGTCCTGTTTAACCAGGCATTCTACGGATTTAGCAATGGTTTGCTCGACGATGCTGCCCATTCGCAGGATATTTTGTTGTAAATCCTCCAGGGAATGTTGGAAGCCCTGCCTGGTTGTTGCAGCCATAACTAGACCTCCTGTAGGTTTACTTGCTCCCATTATAATCACCTCACTTCCCCTTTGTCACTAGAAATCTGCTAATAAATTAATTTTCCCGGGTTAAATGCGGCCTAGCCGAACCGACCGGTAATATAATCCTCCGTGCGTTGATCCCGGGGTTTGGTAAAGATAATTTCGGTCTCATCATACTCCACCATTTCCCCATTTAAGAAGAAGGCTGTATAGTCGGAAACGCGGGCTGCCTGTTGCATATTATGGGTGACGATGATGATGGTGTATTTCTCCTTCAGAACCTGGATCAATTCCTCGATTTTTAAGGTGGAGATGGGATCCAGGGCCGAGGAAGGTTCGTCCATGAGTACCACCTCTGGCTCCACGGCCAGGAGGCGGGCGATGCACAGGCGCTGTTGCTGACCCCCGGACAGGCCCAGGGCCGATTGGCGCAGGCGGTCAGCCACTTCGTCCCACAGGGCGGCCGCTTTCAGGCTCCGTTCTACGATCTCGTCCAGCTGGTGGCGGTTGGTGATACCGTGAATGCGGGGGCCGTAGGCGATATTGTCATAAATGGACATGGGAAAGGGATTGGGCCGCTGAAATACCATCCCTACCCGTTTACGCAAGCCCACCACGTCGACATCCGGGTCATAGATATTCTTCCCATCCAGAAGGATCTCCCCGGAAAGGCGCACGCCTTCAATAAGATCGTTCAGGCGGTTTAAGGTGCGTAAAAAGGTAGACTTGCCGCACCCTGAAGGGCCTATCAGGGCGGTAACGGCGTAGGGCTTGATCTCCAGGTTGACATCCTTTAAGGCCCGGGTAGAGCCATAATAAAAGTTCAAGTTGTTGATTATAATTTTGGGCTGTTGGTCAGCCATGGCAAATTATACCTCCCCGGCCTAACTGGCCGTCATGCGGCGGTAGAGGTAACGGCCAAACCACCGGGCCAGCAGGTTAAACACCAGGACTACGATAATCAACAGGGCCGCTGAGCCGTCGGCTACCCGCCGGATGTCGGGAATCAGAGCCTCGGAATTAATCTTCCAGATATGCACCGCCAGGGTTGCCGCCGGGCGGAAGGGGTTGAGGGGCGAATTGGGATGCAGGGGGTTCCAGTCACCGAAATCCAGCATAGGGCTGCTCATCCCCGCCGTGTAAAGCAGGGCTGCTGCTTCCCCAAATACCCGCCCGGCCGTAATTATGGCCCCGGTTACCAAACCGGGAAAGGCCGCCGGTAGAACTATCTTCCAGATAGTCTCCCAGCGGGAGGCCCCCAGGGCCAGGCTGGCTTCCTTCAAATCCCCGGACACCGTTTGTAAAGCCTCCTGGCTGATCCGCACCATAACCGGCAGATTCAGTACCGTTAAGGCCAGGGCCCCGGCAAGGAGGGAATAGCCCCATCCGGTGGCCACGACAAAGGCCAGAAGGCCAAAGAGGCCGACCACAATGGACGGCAACGAGGCCAGGGTTTCTACCGACAGGTTGATAACCCCCAGTAAAAAAGCGGTTGCCTTTTTGCCCTGGGGCAGGTCCTGGGCCGGATTATAATCACCCTTGCCGGCATATTCCACCAGGTAGATACCGGCCCCCACCCCCAGGGGAATGGTAAAAAGCATAGCCAGGAATAACAGGTAGAAGGAATTAAAAAGCTGGGGGCCTACACCGCCGCCTGCTTTGAGGTTTTCGGGAGGCCGGGTTATAAAGCCTGGATCCAGCCAGCGGCCGCCCTGAAAAAGCAGGTAACCAACCAGGGCGGCCAGTAAAAGGATGATTATAACCGCCCCCAACCAAAAGAAAACTGTCGCCAGGCGATCAGCCAGCCGTGCGTTCACCGGTAAGCCCTCCTCCTGCCGATTAAACGAATAAGGATTATAAAGCCAAAGGTAATCAGGAGCAGGAGCAGGCTCATGGACCAGAGGGCATTATTCCAGGGTGTCCCGGGAATAGTGTAGCCCATATCCATGGTAATAGCACTGGTCAGCGTCGTCATGGGCGACAGGATAGAGGTTGGTATGCTGCGGGTGTTACCGATAACCATCTGGACAGCCAGGGCCTCACCAAAGGCCCGGGCCAGGCCCAGCACGATGGCGGTCAAGATACCCGGCCCGGCGGCCGGCAGGAGAACCCGGGAGATAGTCTGCCAGCGGGTACTGCCTAAAGCATAGGCCGCTTCCTTAAGATCCCGGGAAAGGGCGCGCAGGGAATCAGCCGAAAGGCTTACCACCGTGGGGATAATCATTATCGCCAGAACCAGGCAACCGGCCAGGAGGCTGAAGCCCAGGGTATGCAGCCTGGCCCTCAAAAAGGGTACCAGGACGCTTAACCCGATCCAGCCGTAGACCACTGAAGGGATACCGGCCAGGATCTCGATGGCCGGTTGTAATAAACGCTGGCCCCAGGCCGGGGCTATCTCCACCATAAAGACTGCGGCCACTACGCTCAAAGGCCCCCCGATGAGGACAGCCAGCAAAGAAACGCTGACTGAACCTATGGTAAAGGCCAGGGTGCCCACCAGGGGCCCTCCCTCTTCGTGAGGGAGATCCGGTTGCCAGGCCGTACTGAAAAGAAAACGCCACGGGTCGATATGATTGACCACAAAGGTTGACAGGCCTTGCATAGCGATAAAAACAACAATGGCCGCCGTGATACCAATAAGGGTTGCCGCGCAAACAAAGGTTAACGATTTGCCCACATATTCCCGGTATAGCTGCCGCCGCCTGGCAGCCGTCATAGGGCCGGTACCGCGCCGCACGGGGAACCAACTCCCTTGTCCTGATCTTCCTTGCCCGGCTTGTCCTGGGTCTCCATGCTAAATTATAAGTCCCAGTTGTTAAGCCCTGATTAGCTATTTGTTAAGCTTGGGTTAACTAAAGCAGCCAGGCATGGATGGCGTAAGCAAAAATGGACCCCACCATAGCTCCCCCCAGGACATCCGAGGGGTAATGCATTCCTACATACAGGCGGCTGATCCCCGTTAAGCCGGCAGCCGTAATGAGGGGCCAGGTGAAGGCCGGAAAATGCAGGGCAAAGATAACCGCCAGGGAAAAGCTGGCAGCAGTATGCCCGGAGGGAAAAGAAAAGTCCTGCCAGGGGCGGGACAGGTAGCGCACCTCGGGCAGGGCCAGGTAAGGGCGGCAGCGGCCTACCGCGCCCTTAAAATACCTGACGACCAGGTGGCTGCTGGTCAGGGCCAGCAGCGCCTGCCAGCCGGCCAGGCGGGTCTGCTCCCGCCCCAGGATAGCTGCTGCCAGGGCAAGGGCCATCCCGAAGGCCGCACTCCCCAGGAGTGTGAACCAGGGCATAGCCGTGTCCAGGAGAGGACACTGGAGACGCTGGTTCACGTAATAAAGGAGATAATAGTCGCCCCTTTGGAGCCACCGCCTGAAACCCAAAGCTCCTCTCCCTCTCTCTAGTACTTGCTTTTCCATTGTACCTTACAGTTAATTAAAGGGCAAGGCGGCCAAACTTAAGATTAGGTTAAAACTGGCGGATGATAGCATCGGTCATCCGGGCCACCCGTACCATAGCCTGCACATCATGGACGCGGATAATGTCCACCCCCTGGGCGATCCCCAGGGCTACGGTAGCCGCCGTCCCTTCCAGGCGTTGATCTACCGGCAGGTCCAGGGTTCTCCCGATCATCGACTTGCGCGAAGTACCCAGGAGGATGGGTTTACCCAAAACCTTTAATTCCCTTAAACGGCCCATTACCTCCAGGTTTTGTCGCAGGTCTTTACCAAAACCTATACCCGGGTCAATAATTATCTGCTCCGGTGGTACCCCGCCCTCTGTGGCCAGCCTGATGCTTTCCTGTAGGGAAGTCAGGATATCAAACATCAAGTCCTGGTAATTAGTACCCTCCTGGTTATGCATCACAATGAGAGGCGCCTGGTAACGGCCGCAGACTGTAGCTATGCCCGCATCTGCCCGGCAGCCCCAGATGTCGTTGATGATATCCACCCCTGCATCCAGGGCCTTCTCGGCCGTCGCCCCTTTATAGGTATCCACGGAGATAGGCACCCTTATTTCCGCTACCAGGCGTTTTAAGACCGGTTCCAGGCGCCGCCATTCCTCCTCCGCTGGCACAGGCTCGTGGCCGGGCCGGGTCGATTCGCCGCCCACATCGATAATGTCGGCGCCCTCGGTCACCAGCCGGTGGGCGTGCTCTACCGCGGCCCCGGGGTCAAAAAAGCGGCCGCCATCGGAAAAGGAATCCGGCGTTACATTGACGATGCCCATGATCAGGGTACGCTGGCCCAGGGTTAAAGGGCCACCCCGCGGACATTTAATCTCCCGTCTTCCTTCCCCCTCCCAGGTAGCCAGGGTGGCCTTAATGGTCGCCGCCAGCCTGGCCAGGCCAAAATACTGCTGGGGGAGTTTATCTACCAGGAGCTCAAGCTGGCGCCTGGTGGCGAAAAGCAGAACGTCAGTCTGTTCTACCGACCAGCCAGCTACGCCGGCCGCCATGGCGGCTTCCCCGCCCCGGGCCAGGATTTCCTGCTTCAAGATACCGGCTGCCCGGGCCGGGACGCCTTTGAGCTTCAGACAGTAAGATAGGGCCTTGGGGGCCATGATCTCCAAACCGCGGGCGTCGACGCCCACCTGCTCCATTAGCTTTACGGCCGTTGCTGTGTCCCGTACATTGATTACTTCGACTGTCTCCTGCCAGGACATAAAACTTCCTCCCTCACATTTTCCAAACTTATTACCTATTTTTCCCCCGCCGGCAGCAAAAACCCCACCCCTGCGGGGTGGGGTCCAGGGATAGGATCGGCGGGTAAGTCAGCCCTAGAAGAGGCCGGTAATTACTCCGTCGGCATCGATATCAATATTACAGGCCGCCGGGCGCTTGGGCAGGCCGGGCATGGTCATAATAGCCCCGGTGATGGGGACGATAAAGCCGGCGCCAGCCGAGAGCCTGACCTCCCGGACGGTAATGTTGAAGTTCCGCGGCCGGCCCAGCTTGGTCATGTCGTCCGAGAAGGAGTACTGGGTCTTGGCCGTAACTACCGGCAGGTTGCCATAACCCAGGTTTTCGTAGCGTTCAATG